>NZ_JBFUPQ010000012.1:0-182570 GCF_041360655.1 Luteibacter sp. RCC_6_2
TTCGTCCCGAGGTGAGCCGCCCATTCTATATCGTTTTTCCTTTCCGTCAACACCCTCGTGATGCTTTTTTTCGAGGTCACCGACGAGGCGATACAGCTGCCGTAGCGTTCGTCTTTCGACGTGGGCCGCTGCGGGGAGGCGAATAATACGGATTCCTGAGAACGCCGCAAGCCCTTTTGTGAATCTTTTTTGAAAGCCGCGTTAAATCAGGCGGATGCGAGCGAAGTTTCGCTTGCCCACCTGGAGCACGCCCTCGAATCCGGCCGTGAAGACGCGCGACGCATCCTCCACCACTTCGCCATCGATACGCACCGCGCGCTCCTTGAGCTTGCGATTCGCTTCCGAATTGCTTGGCGTGACCCCTGCCGCCGTCAACAATGCCGCCAGGCGAAAGCCCTCGGCGGGAGCGGGAATATCGGTCAACGGCAGCAATGAGGTGTCGCCCTCGCCACGGACCACCGCATGCCACCCTGCGATCGCTTGCTCAGCCGCAGCGGCATCGTGGAAACGCGTGGCCAGTTCCCGCGCCAGGCGCAGCTTGGCGTCGCGGGGGTTGAGTGCTCCGGAGGCGATTTCCACCTTCATGCGCAGCAGCTCCTCCATGGACACCTCAAAGCTCAGCAGCTCGAACCAGCGCCACATCAACTCGTCGCCGATCTTCATGGTCTTGGTGACGATGTCGATCGCCGGCTCGTTGATGCCGATGTAGTTGCCCAGGGACTTGGACATCTTGTTGACGCCGTCCAGGCCCTCGAGCAGGGGCATGGTCAGCACGATCTGCGGTGGCTGGCCGTGGTGCTCCTGGAGGGCCCGCCCCATCAGCAGGTTGAACTTCTGGTCCGTGCCGCCGAGTTCCACATCGCACTCCAGGGCCACGGAGTCGTAGCCCTGCACCAGCGGATAGAGGAACTCGTGGATGGCGATCGGCTGTTCGGCCTTGTAGCGCTTGGCGAAGTCGTCGCGCTCGAGCATGCGCGCCACCGTGTGCTGCGCCGCGAGCCGGATCATGTCGGCCGCACCCATCTTGCCGAACCATTCGGAATTGAAGCGCAACTCCGTCTTGTCCTTGTCGAGCACCTTGTAGACCTGCTCGGCGTAGGTTTCCGCGTTGGCCAGCACGTCTTCGCGGGTGAGCGGCTTGCGGGTGACGTTCTTGCCGGTGGGATCGCCGATCATGCCGGTGAAGTCGCCGATCAGGAAAATGACCTGGTGACCGAGATCCTGGAACTGGCGCATCTTGTTGAGCAGCACCGTATGGCCCAGGTGCAGATCGGGGGCGGTGGGATCGAAACCCGCCTTGATACGCAACGGCCGGCCCGTCTTGAGGCGCGCCTCGAGGTCTTCCTTCTTGATGATCTCGTCGGCACCGCGGGCGATCAGCGCCAGGGCCTGCTCCATGTCGTTCATGCGTACTCTCTATCGAAACGGAATTTTTTACCTTCACATTTGTATGTGAAGAGGGCGTGGGGGTTAATTGTGCGTTAACCGCAAGATGCGATGCAAAGCCTTGATGGGAAAGGCGTTGACGGCCTTTGCACACGGCCGCTATGGTACGCGACAAGTCGGGGCGAGCGGGTACAAGAAAGACAATGGGTGATGTGAACCGCGGAGCGCAAAGCGCACGCAAGCAGGCCATCCGGCGCAAGGCACAGCGCCGTCATTCGCACTTCTACGATAGCCGTGCCCACTGGTCTTTCAGTCGCAACGCGTCCGCCGAACCCCTCAGCTGGACACGCGAGCGCTGGATCCTCGCCGGAACCGCCTTCCTCCTCGTCATCCTGTCGGCCCTGGTGATCCCTGCCTGGGCAGGCGCCATGAAGAAGCAGACGCTCACCACCGCCATCCCGGCCGTGCATGCGGTAGTCCCCCTCGCGGTGCCGAAGATCGATCCCGCCTCGATCAAGCCGGTCGTTCCCGAGGAAACCTGGCAGACCGTGCAGGTGCAGCCTGGCCAGACGCTCGCCGACATCTTCCTCGCCCAGGGCCTCTCGATGACCGACCTGCAGCACGTCATCGACGGCGCGGGCGGCACCAAGGTCTTCCACCAGATCAAGCCAGGCCAGGAATTCCAGTTCCTCGTCGGCGGCGATCACGTCCTCAAGGGCGTGCGCTTCGACCAGGACGAGGCGACCATCGCCACGCTGCGCCTCGATGGCACCGCTCCCCAGCTCACCACGCAGCAGCGTGACGTGCAGCGTCGCGAACACATCGCCCACGGACTGATCGACAGCTCACTGTTCGGTGCGGCGTCGAAGGCCGGCATGAGCAACGCGATGGTGCTCAAGCTCGCCGAGGTGTTCAAGTTCGACATCGACTTCGTGCAGGACCTGCGCGTGGGCGACAACTTCACCGTCATCTACGACGATGTCTACAGCGATGGCGCCTTCCTTCGCGAAGGTGACATCGTCGCCGCGGAGTTCGTGAACCAGGGCAAGCGCTATACCGCCTACCGCTTCAAGAACAGCGACGGCAAGGTCAGCTACTTCAGCGAGGAAGGCCGCCCGCTCACCGGCTCGTTCCTGCGCATTCCGGTCGACTTCACCCGCATCTCCTCGCAGTTCAGCGCCGGGCGCATGCACCCGATCCTCGGCAAGATGCGCGCGCACAAGGGCGTGGATTACGCGGCGCCCTCGGGCACGCCCATCCACGCGGCGGGCGACGGCGTCGTGAAGTTCCGCGGCTGGATGAATGGCTACGGCAACTTCGTGGTGATCCAGCACAACGCCACGATCAGCACCGCTTACGGCCACATGTCGCGCTTCGCCAACCTGCGTGTCGGCCAGCGTGTTAGCCAGGGCAGCACCATCGGCTACGTCGGCATGACCGGCCTGGCCACCGGTCCGCACCTGCATTACGAATTCCGCGTCAACAACATGCAGCGCGATCCGCAGACGGTCACGCTGCCGAAGCCGGAGCCGCTGCCGGCGGCGCAGCTGGCGAAGTTCAAGAAGGAAGTGGTCGGTCCGCAGCTCGCCCGTCTCAACCAGGTGGACAGCAACGTCAAGCTCGCGCGTAACGACGCCGGCCAGCACAGCGCGGACTGATCCATGGCACCCACCATGGATGGCCTCTACCTCGGGCTCATCTCGGGAACCAGCGCCGACGGCATCGACGCCACGCTGGTTCGCTTCACCGATGGCCGCCCCAGCCTTCTCGCCGGATTGACCCATCCCTGGAACGATGCCCTGCGCACGCGCATCCTCGCCGTGGCGCAGGATGAACTCCGCCTCGACCTCGATGCCTACGGGCAACTCGACGTCGCCGTGGGCCATGCCTTCGCGGACGCGGCGCAGGCCGTCATCGGCGCGGCAGGCGTCGTCGCCGATGAAGTGCGTGCCATCGGCTCGCATGGCCAGACGATCCGTCACCGCCCCGGTGGCGACTTCCCCTTTACCTTGCAGATCGGCGATCCCTCGGTGATCGCCGAACGCACGGGCATCGACACCGTGGCCGACTTCCGCCGCGCCGACGTGGCCGCCGGAGGACAGGGTGCACCCCTGGTTCCCGCCTTCCATGCCACGGTGTTGCGCCCCGAGCGCGGCGCACGCGTGGTACTCAATCTCGGCGGCATCGCCAACGTCACCCGCCTGAGCGCGGCGGGTGACGTCACGGGGTTCGATACGGGTCCCGCCAACGGCCTCATGGATGCGTGGTGCCTGCGACATCGCGGCGAACCCTTCGACCGTGACGGTTCGTTCGCCGCGTCGGGCGGTGTCGACGAATCGCTGCTCGCCGAACTTCTCGACGACGCCTATTTCGCCCTACCGCCGCCCAAGAGCACGGGGCGCGAACACTTCCACCTCGCCTGGCTCGATGCGCACCCGCGCGTCGCGGAGCTGCCGCCGGAAGACGTGCAGGCCACCTTGCTCGCGCTGAGCGCGGAATCGGTGGCGGAGGCGATCGAACGCCACGCCGCCGACGCGGTGGACGTGGTCGCCTGCGGGGGCGGCGTGCATAACACCGCGCTGATGCACGCCATCGGTGCGCGATTGGGGGGCCGGTCCTTGCAGCCGAGTTCGGCGTTCGGCATCGATCCCGATGTCATGGAAGCCATGGCGTTCGCGTGGCTGGCGTATCGACGCCTGCGTGGCGAGCCGGGCAACCTGCCGGCCGTGACCGGTGCGCGGGGGTCGCGTTTATTGGGTGCGTTGTACGCCGCGCCCTGATTGGTCCGCCGCCCCCTGATTGGGACTGCTTCTGTGGGAGCCGCTTCAGCGGCGATGGGTGCTTGCCTCGACTTGGCCCGCTGCCGCGGGATCGCCGCTGAAGCGGCTCCCACAAGGGCGGCTCCCACAAGGGTGTCTTCCACAAGGGCGGCTCCGACACGAGCGGCTTCCGACAAGCGGGTGACTCCCCACCAAGGAAGGTCTCGCTAGAACGATTCGGTGGATGCCTTGACCGGGCGCGTGGCGGCGTCGGCCAGGGTCGACGGCGAGGCCTGGGCCAGTGCGGAAAGGGCTTCCTGGAAGGCCGCCTGCTCTTCCGCGTCCCACGCACCGGTCAGGTGCGCGATGTCGCCGGGCTCGAGCAATAGCTCGTTGAACACGTCGCCGGGACTCAAGCCGAGCCCATAGCGCAACGCGTGCAGGATCACCTCATTGATCGACCAGCGTCGTTCACGCGCGAGCGTTTTGATACGCTCGGCCATCTGCTCGTCGATGTGTCTCACAACGATATCCGGCACGTGCGTCACCTCCTCGCGCATGCCCCCTGTGGCGGCGATATTACACAGTTTTGGCCATTTGCGAAGATAGGTCGTCCGGCTTATCCCGCCTCGGCGGGACGCGGCATGCGGCGCCACAACAGGGCGAGCACGATCAAGGTCGGGACGATGGAAACGGTGCTGACCACGAACAGGGACGCATAGCCGGAGTCCTTCACCAGGAAGCCCGACAGACCTCCGATCAGCTTGCCCGGGAGATTGGCCAGCGCGCTCAGCAAGGCGTACTGCGTGGCGGTGAAGCTGCGATTGACCAGGCCCGACATGAAGGCGACCAGCACCGGACCCGCAAAACCTTGCGCGAAGTTGTCTCCCGAAAGGGTCGCCACGAAGGCCCATGTCTGGCCCGGGTTGGCCGCCATGATCAGGTAGAGCATGTTCGAGAGCGCCACGCCGATCGCGGAGACGACCAACAACCGGCGCATCTCGAAGCGCGTCACGGCCCAGCCACCCAACAAGGCGCCGACGATGCCCACGATCACCCCGTAGACTTTCGACACTTCCGCAATCTGCGTCTTGGTGAAACCCGCATCGAGGTAGAACGGATACGCCATCACCCCGAGCATCTGGTCGGGAAGCCGGAACAGCGCGACGAAAAGCAGCAACCCGAGCGCCAGGCCCAGGCCATAGCGGGAAAGGAAATCGCGGAACGGTCCGACGAAACCTTCCTGCACGGCCACACGCAACGGCACGCGCTCGCGCACGCGGTGCTCCGGCTCGCGCGCGACCAGGACGGTGATGAAAGGGATGACCAGCAGGCCACAGATGGCGACATAGCCGCCTTGCCAGCCGAAGGCGTCCGCCACCAACAAGATGCCGGCGCCGCCTGCGATCAGGCCGAAGCGATAGCCGAGGGTATACGTGGCCGCGAGGGCACCCTGCGCCTCCTGTGGCGCGATCTCGACGCGATAGGCATCCACGACGATGTCGATCGTGGCCCCAGCCAGCGCGGCGACGCCGGTCACGACCATGAAGCGGGGAAGCGACACATCCGGCGGCATCGCCGCCATCCCGAGCAGGCCGGCCGCCAGCAGCAGCAGGGCGAACATCAGCCAGCCGCGGCGCAGGCCGAGCCGGCCGAACAGCGGCAAGCGGAACTTGTCCACCAGCGGCGCCCACAGGAACTTGAAGTTATAGGCGAAGGTGACGTAGCTGGCGATGCCGATGGCGCCGTAATCCACGCCCGATTCCTTCAGCCAGGCCGACAACGTGTTACCGACCAGCAAGAACGGCAGCCCGGACGCGAGACCGAAGAACAACATGGTCACCGCGCCCGGCTGGGCGAACGCGGCGGCTATGCCACGCAGTCCCTTGTAGCGAACCGCTCCGGTCCCGGCCGCTTCGCTCACTCGGCGTAGTCCACGATAAATGGCGCATGGTCGGAGAAGCGCTCGTCACGATAGATCGAGCAATCGCGCAAGCGCTCGCGCAGGCCCGGCGTGACGATCTGGTAGTCGATACGCCAACCCACGTTGTTCGCGCGGGCTTGTCCGCGGTTGGACCACCAGGTGTATTCCACCGCGTCGGGCTTGATGGCGCGGAAACTGTCCACCCAGCCGATGTCCTTGAACAGCAGGTCGAGCCAGGCGCGCTCCTCGGGCAGGCAGCCGGAGTTCTTCTGGTTGGACGTCCAGTTCTTGATGTCGTTCTTCGTGTGCACGATGTTCCAGTCGCCGCACAGCACGTAATCGCGCCCGCTCGCGGCCCACTCGCGCAGGATCGGCGTCAGCCACTCCATGATCCGGAACTTGTACTGCTGGCGTTCGTCGCCGGAGGACCCGGAGGGGATGTAGAAGGAGACCACGCTGAGGTTCCCGTAGCGGGCCTCGATGTAGCGCCCCTCGCAATCGAAATCCTCCCTGCCCAGCGAGACGCGCACCTCGTCCGGCTCACGCTTGGAGTAGATCGCCACGCCGCTGTACCCTTTCTTGCTGCGGGCATCGTGATAGAAGCAGTGGTGGCCGTCCGGGCGGAACATCGGGTCGGTGAGCTGCGATTCCTGCGCCTTGGTCTCCTGCAGGCAGACGACATCGGCATCCTGTTTACGTAACCACTCGAACACGCCCTTGGTGGCGGCGGAGCGGATACCGTTGGCGTTCAGCGAAATAATGCGCATGGGACCTTGATCGGGTGTTCGGCAATGCGTGCATCATAACCTCCTATGAATCCGTCCATTCGCGTCCTTTCCGTCGACGAAACCTTGCGTGCCGCCGTGCTCGCGCTCGACGTCCATCCCGATCAACGGCCGTTCGTCGGCCATACCCGCGACTCGCTCGCCGACGTGGCGGTGTGCCCCGGCAGCGAGGCGCTCGCCTTGCTCCACGGCGACGAGGTGGTCGGCTACGTGCGCATCGACCGTCGGGCTTCCGCGCTGGCGGATCATCCGCTGGCCTCCGGAGCGGTCGCACTGCGCAGCTTCCTCATCGATGCCCCGTGGCAAGGCCAGGGCCTGGGCCGCGCTGCCCTGGACGCGATCCACGCGTACGTCGCCGGCCGCCATCCGGATCGCGAACGCATCCTCCTCACCGTGAACGTGCGCAACGAAGCGGCGCTGCGCGCCTACCAACGCGCCGGCTATCGCGACAGCGGCGAGTTGTACCATGGCGGCAGCGCGGGACCGCAGTACGTGTTGTGGTATCCGCTTGGCCCTTCGATCGACTGAGAGATTCCCGTGCACGACTACCAGCGCGAATTCATTGAGCTCACCCTCGCCCGCGATGTGCTTC
Organism: Luteibacter sp. RCC_6_2; assembly: GCF_041360655.1. NCBI lineage: Bacteria > Pseudomonadati > Pseudomonadota > Gammaproteobacteria > Lysobacterales > Rhodanobacteraceae > Luteibacter > Luteibacter sp. RCC_6_2. Next base: position 7,447 of record NZ_JBFUPQ010000012.1, read on the forward strand.
GCTTCGGCGATTTCACGCTGAAATCCGGCCGCAGCAGCCCCTACTTCTTCAACATGGGCCGGATCGACAGCGGCGCCGCGCTCGCCCGGCTCGGCCGGGCTTATGCCGCGGCCGCCATGCGCTCGGGCGTGCCGTTCGACATGCTCTTCGGCCCGGCCTACAAGGGCATCGCCCTGGCCGCCGCCACGGCGATCGCCCTGGCCGATACGCAGGACCGCGACCTGCCCTGGGCTTACAACCGCAAGGAGGCCAAGGACCACGGCGAAGGCGGCACGCTGGTCGGCGCGCCCTTGCGCGGACGCGTGTTGATCGTCGACGACGTGATGACCGCCGGCACCGCCGTGCGCGAGTCGCTGGAGCTGATCCGGTCCCAAGGCGCCGAACCGGCCGGCGTGCTCATCGCGCTCGACCGGCAGGAGCGCGGCCAGGGCGAGCGCTCGGCGGCCCAGGAAGTCGCGGCGCAGTTCGGCATCCCCGTCATCGCCATCGCCACGCTGGCCGATGTCCTCACCTACGCCGGCGAGCGGCCGGAACTGGCCGCGGAACACGGGCGCCTGCTCGCTTATCGGGAACTCTACGGCGTGAAAGCGTGACCTGAAACGGCGACTGCGTCACGCGATCCACGCGACGTGCCGGCCCCGCACAACCTGTGGCCGCCCGCTGGCTATACTCCGCGCACAGGAGGGGAAACCATGCGAGCTGCGCGTTACATCCTGGCGGGGGCGGCATTGTGCATCGGCACGGCCGCTTTCGCCCAGAAGAACACCGCCAACAACAACGCCTACCGCTATCGCTGGAAGGACACCTCGGGGCAGTCGTACTTCAGCGACAGCCTCACGTCCGACGCGATGAAGGCCGGTTACGACGTGGTGAACAGCCAGGGCATGGTCGTGCGCCACGTCGACCGCCAGCTCACGGCGGACGAACGCGCGGCGGCCCGCAAGGTCGCCGACGCGCAGGCGGCGGCCCAGCAGGCGCAGCAGCAGCGGCAGCGTGAAGACGCGCAGATGCTGAACGCTTACCCGGACGAAGCCGCCTTCGCCGCCGCGAAGAGCGCCGAGGTCGACAACTTCGAACAGGCCGCGCGCACCACGCGACTGAACCTGCAGGGCCAGGAGAAGGCCTTGGCCGACCTGCTCACTCGCGCCGGCGACCTGGAGCGGGCCAAGCAGCCGGTGCCGAAGTACCTCAGCGATCGCATCACCGAACAACGCAACACGGTCGCCTCCCTCCGGGCGACGCTACAGCGCCAGCAGGCGGCCAAGGACACCGCCAAGACGAACATGGAAGCGCAGCTTCGCCACTATCGCGAACTGAAGGCGGCGGACGCCGCGAAGGGCGGCCGCTGACAGCGGCCCCACCTCAGAACGGCAGGGCCAAACTCCGATCCACCGCCAGCAGACGCAGGCGGAAAACCTGCTTGATGCGCTCCAGCGCCTTGCCGTTGTCGGCATCGAAGCGGAAGACCAGCGAGGGTGTCGTGTTGGATGCCCGCACGAGCCCCCAGCCATCCGGCCAATCGACACGGATGCCGTCGATCGTCGTCACCCGGGCATCGTCGAAGGTCGCGGAGGCGCGGAACGCCTCCATGAAGCGGAACGGCGCGCCCTCCTCCATCGACAGCTTCAGTTCCGGCGTGGACACGCTCTTGGGCAGGCCGTCGAAAATCTCGGCGGTGCTGCGTTCCTCCAGGTCGCCCGCGACGATCTCTAGCAGGCGTGCCGCCGCATAGATACCGTCGTCGAAGCCATACCAGCGGTTGTTGTCGGCGAAGAAGAAGTGGCCACTCATCTCACCGGCCAGTGCCGCGCCGGTCTCGCGCATCTTCGCCTTGATCAACGAATGACCGGTGCGCCACATCAGCGGTACGCCCGCGGCCTCCTGGATCACCGGGCGAAGATGCCCGGTGCATTTCACGTCGTAGATCACCGTGGCGCCGGGGTTGCGCGCCAGCACATCCTGGGCGAACAACATGAGCAACCGGTCGGGGTAGATGATCTCCCCTGCCTGGGTGACCACGCCGAGCCGGTCGCCGTCGCCATCGAAGGCGACACCGAGATCGGCGCCCACGGTGTGCACGGCCGCGATCAGGTCGCCGAGATTGCGGGGATCGGATGGATCGGGATGGTGATTCGGGAAGCGGCCGTCGACATCGCAGTACAGAGGGATCACCTCGCAGCCGATGTCCTCCAGGACCCGGGGCGCCACCAGTCCGGCCACGCCATTTCCGGCATCGACCACGACCTTGAGCCGGCGCTCGGCGGACACATCGCCGGCGATACGCGAAACGTAGGCCTCCACCACCGGTTGCTCGCGCCAGGTTCCGACGCCGTCCGACGGCAGGCGGTTTTCCATGATGCGCCGGTGCAGGTCGGCGATGGCGTCCTCGGCGAGCGTCTCGCCGCCGATCACGATCTTGAATCCGTTGTGGTCGGGAGGGTTGTGGCTGCCAGTGACGGACACGCCGCAGCCCGTGCCGAAATGGTAGGCGGCGAAATAGACCAGGGGCGTCGGCACCATGCCCAGGTCGATCACGTCGATCCCCGCCGCGCGCAGTCCGTCCGACAAGGCGCCCGCGAGTTCCGGCCCCGACAACCTGCCGTCGCGGCCGATCACGATCTCACGCAGGTCGCGTTCGGCCATCAACGCGCCGATGGCCTGGCCGATGCGATGGGCCACGCCGGGATTCAACGCGCCACCGGCGACGCCACGGATGTCATAGGCACGGAAGATGGAGGCATCCACTTCCTCCGGGGCACTCACCGTGGGACGTGGCAGCGCCGTCGCGGTCGACGGCGCCGGTGGCAGGCGCGGCTTGCGCACCACGTCGGCCACGAGCACGGGTTCTTCCGGCTCGGGTTCCTCGGCGGCGACCGGCTGCCGGCGCAGGGCCCAGAGGAGGACCGCGCCACCGCCAAATCCGACCAGGGCCAGCAGAGCAGCGAGCGCCACGGAGTGCGGAATGACGATGAAGGCACGCGGCATCGCCGCGAATACATAGAGGGAAGTACCCGCCACGCGTTGCCCTTCGGCCTCCAATTCGGCGGAACGCGAGCCGTGCGAGAGCAGCGACAAGCTGTCATGCCCATCGCCCTGACGCAGTTCGATACGCCCCGCTCCCGGCGAGGCCGCCTCGAACCGCGCCGCCACGTCGTCGAAGGGATACTCGAGCCAGATCCAGGCACGCACGCCGCCGTCGGCGGCCACGGGTTCCACCATGGTCAAGCGGCGCTCGTTGCCGTGCAGCGACGTGGAGGCGGGCGGCGTCTCGCTGGCCCCCAGCGCGGCCATCAGCTGGGCGGCCTTGGCATAGCCGAATTCGCGGTAATTGGCGCGCACGACCTCATCCAGGCCGCCGCTGTACACCTCGACCGCGTGCACGCCCTTCAGCTGCGCGCGCAACCGCTCGGCCACCGCCGCGCGATCGTCGGTCGCCGCCGCGAGACCGCTCTCGGCGAGCGCGCGTTGTACCTGCTGGCGCTTGCCGGCGATCAGGTCGTCGAGCGCCTTGACCGTTTGCCGTTGTGCCGTCCGCGTCCGTTCGGCCGCATCGCCTTCGTCGGCGATCAACCAGGCCTGCCACGCGGAGAACGCGCCGGCGACCAGCAATATCGTCGCGCCCACCAGGGGCAGCAGACGTCGCAGATCGATCCGGAGCGCATGCCCCGCCCCTCCCTCTTTCCGAGCCATGGTGCCCCTTGTGTCGTCTCGGCCGATCAGCCGATGCCGGTGGAACCGAATCCTCCCTCGCCCCGCTGCGAGGGGGTGAATCCGTCGACGACGCGCAAGCGCGCCCGTCCCACCGGCACCAGCAACAATTGCGCAATCCGGTCGCCTGGCGCGATGGTAAGGGTCGCGATCCCGCGGTTCCAGCAGGAAATCATCAGCGGCCCCTGGTAGTCCGCGTCGATCACACCCACCAGGTTGCCCATCACCAGGCCTTGCTTGTGTCCGAGCCCCGAACGCGGAACGATCAGAGCACACCACGCCGGATCGCCGATGTGAATGGCCATGCCGGTGGGCACCAGCAGGCTTTCGCCCGGCGCCAGCGTCACCGGTGCCTCCACCGCCGCACGCAGGTCCATGCCGGCGCTACCCAGGGTGGCGGGTTCGGGCAGGGGAATGGAGTCGCCCAGGCGGGCGTCGAGGATCTTCAGTTCGATGTCGATCAAGGCGTGGTTCCGGAGCCGGAGAGGAATCGTTCCGCGATACGCGCGACCAGGCGGCGGGCCAGCTCGGTCTTGGGCATCTGGGGCAAGGTGTCGTCGCCATCGCGCCAGTAGACATGCAGGGCGTTGTCGGCCACTTCGAAACCCTTGCCGCCGCCCACTTCGTTGGCCGCGATCATGTCGATGCCCTTGCGCCGGAGTTTTTCCTGGGCATACGCGGCGAGCGCGCTGGTTTCCGCCGCGAAGCCGACCAGGAAGGGTCGCTTCGCCTGGGCCGCCAGCGCCGCGATGATGTCGGGGTTTTCGGTGAGTTCGAGCCGCAACGGCGCGCCGTCGGCTTTCTTCAATTTGTGGGCCGCCGCTTCGAGCGGGCGGTAGTCGCCGACCGCGGCGGCACCGATGTAGATGTCCGCGCCGGACGCCGCCGTGAGCACCGCCTCGTGCATCTGCCGGGCGCTGCGCACATCGATACGGCGTACGCCGTGCGGCGTGGGCAGGGAGACGGGGCCCGCCACGAGGACGACCTCCGCGCCGGCGTCGCGCGCGGCGGCGGCGACGGCAAAACCCATGCGACCGGAACTGCGATTGCCGATAAAGCGCACCGGATCGATGTCCTCGTAGGTCGGACCCGCGCTGACCACCACCGTGCGCCCGCGCAGCGGCTGCTCGCCGAACGAGGCCACCAGGATGTCGCGCAACTCGTGCGGTTCCAGCATCCGCCCGGAGCCGATATCGCCGCAGGCCTGGTCACCGTCCGCCGGCCCGAGCACGCCCACGCCACGCACGCGCAGCGTGCCCACGTTCGCCTGCACGGCCAGGTTGGCCCACATCTGCTGGTTCATCGCCGGGGCGACATAGACCGGCGCCGCCGTGGCGAGGACCACGGTGGAAAGGAGGTCGTCGGCGAAACCGTGCGCAAGCCGTGCCAGGGTGTTGGCGCTGGCCGGCGCGATCAGCACGCGTTCGGCCCAGCGGGCCAGTTCGATATGGCCCATGGCGGCTTCGCCCTGCTCGTCCCACAGGCTCACCCGCACGGGTTGCCCCGACAGCGCCTGGAAGGTGGTGGGCGTGACGAAATGCGTGGCGCCTTCGGTCATCACCACGCGTACCTCCGCCTCGAGGTCGCGCAGCCGGCGCACGAGCTCGCAGACCTTGTAGGCGGCGATGCCCCCGGTGACGCCAATCAGGATGCGACGCTGGCGAAGAGTCATGACGAAACGACGCTGTTCGGAAGACACGTTAGCTTAACGGATTTCCGCCATACGACCGGCGCACGATTTTTCAGAATCGTTCTATCGTCATGCCTCCGTCGCAACTCTATGTTGTAGGTCGCGCCGCGATTCCGTCGGCAAGACACCAAGGTGAACCGATGAAGCACGGGCCCGATCGTCCCTCCGCCGTCCGCGATGCGCCGATGGCGCCCGTTGCCTTCCGTCCCCAGCCCATTCGCCAGTGGGCGTCCCACGATCGCCCCCGGGAGCGCCTGCTCACCCACGGCGCCGCCGCGCTGTCCGACGCCGAACTGCTCGCCGTCCTGCTTGGTAACGGAAGCGCGGGCTGCGACGCCGTGGCGACCAGCCGCGCCCTCCTTTCCTCGGCGGGCAGCCTTGGCAAGCTGCTTGCCGATCCCGGCCACGTGGCGCCGGTGGCCGGCGTGGGTCCGGTGAAGCGGGCGCGCCTGATGGCGACGCTGGAACTGGCGCGGCGTGCCTTGGGCGAAGGGCTCGTCGACCTGCCCCGCCTGGAAAGCCCGCGCGACAGCGCCCAGTACCTCCGGGCGAAGCTGTGCCACCTGCCGTATGAGGTATTCGCCTGCCTGTTCCTCGATACCCGGCACCGCGTCCTCGCCTACGAGCAGTTGTTCCGCGGCACCATCGACGGCGCCAGCGTCTACCCCCGCGAGGTCGTCCGCGCATGCCTCCGGCACCACGCCAGCGCCGTCATCCTCGCCCATAACCATCCTTCCGGCGTCGCCGAGCCCAGCCGGGCCGACCGCGACATCACCCGGACCCTGGTGGATGCCCTCGGCCTGATGGAAATCCGCGTGCTGGACCACATGATCATCGGCCAGGGCGAACCCGTCTCCATGGCCGAACGCGGCATGCTGTGAACACGAACAAAAAAAACGGCGCGAGTGCCGCTCGCGCCGTTCTGGGTCACCTTTCGAGGGAGGGGTGGGTAACCCGCCGTGCCTTGGGCCGGGGAGACACCGGGCACGAAACGAATTGTGACGGCGGGCGATGACAAGTCCGTGACGCGTCGCTTCAACGCCGGTGACGCCGGTGACGGCCTTGCAAATTTCGACTTATGCACATTGGGCGAATTCCTCACTTGGCCGTCACAGCTGTTGTCAGAACACAGATCAATGACCCAACTAATTGAATTATTAGATCTTTATATATTACGAACCGGTGTCACCGACCCAGCGCCACCTCGAGCTTCGAAAAACGGTCTTATTGCCCACAGAGTTATCCACAGGCTGTGGATGATGCGAGACCCGTCACGACCGGCCGGCGCGCCCCTTCTGATAGGATTGCCGGTTCCATATCCGCGCCGCGTATTCCGTGAAACAAGAGCTGAAACAACTCGTCCTGCAGGCCATCGGTGCGCTGCGGGAGTCCGGCAAGCTGCCGTCCGACTTCGTCGCCCCCGTCTTCGTCATCGAACGTACCCGTAGCCGCGAGCACGGCGACTTCGCGACCAATGCCGCGATGATGATGGCCAAGACCGCCGGGCGTAAGCCGCGGGATATCGCCGCCGACCTCGTCGAGGCGATGCCGGCGTCCCCGTGGGTGGGCAAGGTCGAGATCGCCGGACCCGGTTTCATCAATTTCTTCCTCGCCCCGGCCGCTTTTCACGCGGAGATCGACCGCGCGCTAGGCGAAGGCGATCGTTACGGCCGCAACCGGGATGGCGCCGGCCGCACGGCGGGCGTCGAGTTCGTCTCGGCCAACCCCACCGGCCCCCTGCATGTCGGCCACGGCCGCGCGGCCGCCATCGGCGACAGCCTCGCCCGCTTGCTGGACGCGGCGGGTTGGAAGGTATTCCGCGAGTTCTATTACAACGACGCCGGCGTCCAGATCGCGAACCTTGCCCTCTCGACGCAGGCACGGGCCAAGGGCATCGCCCCGGACGAGCCCGGCTGGCCGGAGTCCGGTTACCGTGGCGACTATATCGCCGAGGTGGCCCGGGCCTTCCTGGCCGGCGAATCCGTCGAGGCCGATGGCGAGACCGTCACCGCCACCGGTGACCCCGACAACCTGGACGACGTGCGCCACTTCGCCGTGGCCTACCTGCGCCACGAGCAGGACCTCGACCTCAAGGCCTTCGGCGTCGGCTTCGACGTCTATTACCTGGAGTCGTCGCTCTATACCGAGGGCAAGGTCGAGGAAACCGTGCGGGAGCTGGTCGCCCACGGCCACACCTACGAGGAAGGCGGCGCGCTCTGGCTGCGCTCCACGGATTTCGGTGACGACAAGGACCGCGTCATGCGCAAGTCCGACGGCACCTACACCTATTTCCTGCCTGACGTGGCCTACCACCGCACCAAGTGGCAGCGTGGCTACGAGCGCGCGATCACCGAACTCGGCTCCGATCACCACGGCTCCCTGGCGCGCGTGAAGGCCGGCTTGCAGGCGCTGGACACGGGCATTCCGAAGAACTGGCCCGAGTACGTGCTGCACCAGATGGTCACCGTCATGCGTGGTGGCGAGGAAGTGAAGATCTCCAAGCGCGCGGGTTCATACGTCACGCTGCGCGACCTGATCGACGAAGCCGGACGTGACGCCACGCGCTACTTCCTCATCGCACGCAAGGCCGATTCGCAGCTGGTGTTCGACATCGACCTGGCCCGTTCGCAAAGCAACGACAACCCCGTGTACTACATCCAGTACGCCCACGCGCGCGCCTGCCGCGTGTTCCGCGAACTGGCCGATCGTGGCTTGTCCACCGACCGTGGCAACGGCCTGGCGAAGCTCGACCTGCTCGCGACGGAGCACGAGTCGGCGCTGATGGTGCAGCTGTCGCGGTATCCGGAAATGGTCGAGGCCGCGGCGGCCAATCTGGAACCGCACCTGATCGCGCAGTACCTGCGTGAACTCGCCGGCGAGCTTCACAGCTACTATCACGAGCATAAGTGGATCGTCGACGACGCCGACCTGCGCGACGCCCGCCTCGCCCTGGTGGCCGCCACGCAGCAGGTGCTCAGGAACGGTCTGGATCTGCTGGGCATTTCCGCCCCGGAGAGCATGTAATGGCAACACGCAAGAAGGGCAAAGGCCGTCAGGCCGTCCGCAATGGCTCGAGCGGCATGCCGGGCTGGAGCTGGGCACTGATCGGCATTCTCGCCGGCGCCCTGCTCATGGCTTTCGCGATGCGCGGCACCTGGATGCCGATGATGCACCCGCAGGATGGTCCCGCGCCGAACCCGCAGGCCACCGCGCAGAAGGGTAGCGACCCGGGCGTGGTGGATCAGGCCGAGCCGGAGAAACCGAAGAAGCCGTCGTACGACTTCTACTCGGTGTTGTCCGAGAAGGAAGTGCGGATTCCCGATGCGGAAATCCGCGCGCAGGCCAGCGCCGAGGCGCAGCAGAAGCAGCAACAGCAGGCTGCGCAGCAACAGGCCGCGGCACAGCAGCAGGCGGTCGCGGCTCAGCAGGCACAGGCCAGCGCGGCGGCGGCGAACCTGCCGAAGGCGACGACGCAGACGGTCACCGCCGCGCCTGCGCAACAAGCGCCGGCAGCCGCATCCGGCAGTGCCGGTTACCTCCTGCAGGTCGGCGCGTTCCCGAGCGCCGCCGACGCCGAGGCCTTGAAGGCGAAGCTCGCACTGCAAGGCTTCGTCGCCAACGTGCAGTCGGTGAAGGTCGGCGCGCAAACCTACAACCGCGTGCGCCTCGGGCCGTTCAAGTCGGCGACCGAACTGGAAGGCACCAAGCAGCGCCTGCAATCGGCGGGCATCAGTGCCATCGCCTTGAAGGAAGGTGGCTGAGTCGAAGCGTCCGGCTATGCCGGACGCTTCAGCCGGATCAACGCCGAGATATCGTCGTCGCCGTAGCCCTGGGCCATCAGTTCGCCGAAATCGGCCAACGACTGCTCGATGATCGTGCGGTCCGTCCCGGCCTCGCTGGCGATGCCACGGACGATACCGAGATCCTTGTGCAGCAAGGCCAGCTTGAAGCCCACCGAGAACTCGTTGCGCAACATCGTCGCGCCGCGCTTGTCGAGGAACCAGTTTCCGGCGGCGCCAGCAGCGAGCGTGGGAATCAGGCGTTCCGCTTCGAGGCCGAGTGCTTCGCCCAGCGCCAGCCCTTCCGTCACGGCCTGGGCGATACCCGCCACCAGCACCTGGTTCACCGCCTTGGTGGCCTGTCCGCTGCCGACCTGGCCCATGTGCGTGATGCGTAAGCCGTAGGCTTCCAGCACGGGCCGGGCGCGCTCCAGAACGTCTGCGTCGCCGCCGACCATCACCGACAATTTGCCGTTCTTCGCGCCTTCGACGCCACCCGAGACCGGGGCATCGAGGAAGTCCGCGCCTGCCTCGGCGAGGATGCGCGCCGCCCTGATGGCGGTGGCTGGCGCGACCGTCGAATGATCGATGACGATGGCGCCCTTCTTCAACGAAGGCGCCAGCGCTTCCACCACGCCGATGACGTCGGCATCGGCGCTGACGCAGAGCGCGATCACATCGCACGAGGCCGCGATATCCGCCAGGGCGGGCGCGGCGACACCCAGTTCCTTCGCCAGCGCATCGGCCTTCGCCTGGCTGCGGTTGCCGACGGCCGCGAGCAGGCCCTTCGTGTGGAGATGGCCGGCCATGGGCGCGCCCATCGCACCCAGTCCGATGAAAGCCGCCTTGAGGCTCATGCGCCTGCCCCCGTGGTTTCCGCAAGATAGGTGTAGCCGGTAAGGCCCTTGTCCAGCGACGCGGCCAGCGTCTCCGCCTCCACGCCGGCAATACCCGCCGCCGCGATACGCTCGGCATAGGTCTGGCGCAGCACCTTGAGGTCGTAGCCGACGTAGTCGAGCATGAGGTCGGTCGTATCGCCGTGGCGGATGTGCGCGAACTCGTAGCCGTCCTTCGTGGCGCGGACGTTCACCGCATCGGTATCGCCGAACAGGTTGTGGATGTCGCCGAGGGTCTCCTGGTAGGCGCCCACCATGAAGATGCCGAGGCGATACGACTCGTCGTCCTTCAGCGAATGCAGCGGCAGGCTCACGTCCACGCCTTCCGCGTCCACGTAGTGGTCGATGCGTCCGTCGGAGTCACAGGTGAGGTCGGCGATGACGCCACGGCGCGTCGGCTCTTCGTCCAGCCGCGAGATCGGCACGATCGGGAAGATCTGGTCGATCGCCCAGATGTCCGGCACCGATTCGAAGACGGAGAAGTTCACGAAGTACTTGTCCACAAGCTTCTCGTCCAGGTCGTCCAGGGCCTGCCGGTGGGCACGCTCCGCCGGAAGCAGGCGCGGCCGTACCGCGTTGGCGATGGCATAGAACAGTTCATCGAGCTTCGCCCGGTCGCGCAAGTCGAGCTGGCCCAGCGCGTAAAGGGTCTGGCCCTCGGCGAAATGGTGTTGCGCCTCGTGGAAGAGTTCCAGCGGAGGCCGGTGGTCGAGTTCGGCATGGGTCTCGCGCAGGTGGCGAAGCACCATGGGCTCACCCTCGCGCGCCGCGGGGATGGCTCCCTGCGGAAGCGACTCCACTTCGCTGACGTTCACCACCATCACCGCGTGGTGCGCCGTCATGGCGCGACCCGACTCGGTGAAGATCACGGGCGCCTTCATGCCGTGCTCCGCCACGGCCTCGGCCAGCGGCTGGATGATGCTGGCCGCGTACTGTTCGAGGCTGTAGTTGATCGAGTTGTAGCTGCGCGAGCGGGTGCCTTCGTAGTCCACGCCCAGGCCACCGCCGACGTCGACGATCTCGAGCGGCACGCCCAGGCGATGCAACTCGACGAAATAGCGGACGGCCTCGCGCATGCCCGCGGCGATGTCGCGGACGTTGGAGATCTGCGAGCCCATGTGGAAGTGCTGCAGCTTCAAGGTGTGCTTGAGCCCCGCGGCCTCCAGGCGCTGGATCAGCTCCAGCACCTGGCCGGGGCTGAGACCGAACTTGCCCTTGTCGCCGCCCGTGTTCTGCCACTTGCCGGCGCCGATCGAGGACAGGCGCACGCGGACGCCGAGCAGTGGCTCGACATCCAGCGCCTTGGCCTCGGCGAAGACGTGGTCCAGTTCGGACAGCTTCTCGATGACGATGTGGACGCGCAGGCCGAGCTTCAGGCCGATGAGCGCGAGGCGGACGTATTCGCGGTCCTTGTAGCCGTTGCAGACCACCATGCTGCCCGGCCGCGCGTGGGCGAGCACCGCCATCAACTCCGGCTTCGAGCCGGCTTCCAGGCCGAAGCCCTGCTCGCCGGCGGCGACCAGTTCACTGACCACGCCGCGCTGCTGGTTCACCTTGATCGGGTAGATGGCCGTGTAGGAGCCGCCGTAGCTCGCGTCGTCGATCGCCTTGGCGAAGGCCTGCTGCAAGCGGGCCAGGCGGTCGGCGAGGATGTCGGGGAAGCGCACGAGCAAGGGCAGGCGCAGGCCTTCGGCGGTCGCCTCGGCGACGATGGCCGGCAGGTCGAGGGCCGGACCCTCGTCGCCGCGGGGGCGCATCAGCAGGTGGCCGTCGTCGCCTACGTCGACGTAGCCGTTGCTCCAGTGAGGGATCGCATAGGTCAGCTTCGCGCGATCGGTGGTCCAGTTCGTCATGGGTGTGACGATCTCCAAGTGATTGTGTCGTGTCCCCGGAAGGGGGCGCGGAACAGTCGCAGCGGCGAACCTTGACCTGAAGCGAGCCTGGCGGCCGGGAGCCTCGCACGCCGCGGGGCCGACCAGACTTTCTTGCTGCACGCGGCCCGGTGCGGGCACGGCAGGCCGCCTATTGTAGCGGCGCCTCGTGACATCCGGGTATCGGCCGACCCCCTTGTAAGGCTCCGCTCACGCATCAGGCAGGGCAAGGACTTGGCCGCATTCCGGCCCGGAGCCGGTACAATCTGGGGTTTGGCCCCCTTACCCGTTTCCAGGAAAGCGTCATGTCGCAGCAGCAGCTCAGCTGGTTTACCGAAGCCCACCAGGCTTCGGGATCCTCCATCGGTTTCCGCGTCGAGCGCCTGTTGCACGCCGAGAAGACCCCGTTCCAGACGATCGAGATCTACCAGACCACCGACTGGGGCAACCTCATGGTGATCGACGGCTGCGTGATGCTCACCGGCCGCGACAATTTCCTCTACCACGAGATGATGACCCACCCGGCGCTGTTCACCCACGCCCGCGCCAAGCGCGTGGTGATCATCGGTGGCGGCGACTGCGGCACGCTGCGCGAAGTGCTCAAGCACGAGGAAGTCGAGACGGCCACCCAGGTCGAGATCGACGAGCGCGTCACCCGCCTCGCCGAGGAGTACTTCCCGGAACTGTGCGACGCCAACAACGACCCGCGCGCCGAACTCCTGTTCATCGACGGCATCAAGTACATGGCCGAGGCCGATCCGGAATCGATCGACCTCATCATCGTCGACTCCACCGACCCGGTCGGCCCGGCGGAAGGCCTGTTCAACGCCGCCTTCTACGCCAGCTGCTACAAGGCGCTGCGTCACGGCGGCATCCTGGTGCAGCAGTCGGAATCGCCGCTGGCGCACATCGAGTTGATCAAGGCCATGCGTTCGGCCATGCGTACGTCGGGCTTCAAGGCCGTGCGTACCCTGCCGTTCCCGCAGCCGTGCTACCCCACCGGCTGGTGGAGCTGCACCATGGCCCGCAAGGACGGCGATCTCTCGGGCTTCCGCGAGCGCGGCGCCATCAGCAAGAACTTCGCCACGAAGTACTACAACGCCGACATCCACAAGGGCGCCCTGGCCCAACCGGAGTTCATGCGCGAGGCGCTGGGCGAGTAAAGCCACCGGGCGGTGGGAGCCGGCAAAGCCGGCTCATGTTGCCGGCCCGTGGGAGCCGATGGTGGGAGCCGGCTTTGCCGGCGATCCCGCGGCAGCGGGCCAGGGTGAGGCAAGCACCTCATCGCCGCTGAAGCGGCTCCCACAACAGCACAACAGCATCGGCTCCCACCATCAGGGGCGGCTCCAACCGGTTAGGGCGGGTTCGCGCTCCGTACTATTTCTCGACCTTGGCCGGTTCCCAGCCGGCGGGCGCTTCGGGCGGCATGCCGTAGGCACGCAGCGAAGCCAGGATCACGCTCATTTCCGTGCCGCCGCTGCGGGCCAGCGCCAGCAGCTTCTGCGCGGTGGCCTTGTCACCCTGGGCCTGCATGTTGAGTTGGGCGAAACGCTGCATCTGCCAGACCAGGTTGAGCCGGGCGTTCTTCGCCGCCTGCTGGTCGGCCGCATCCGGCGACAGCGTCTCGCGCAGGTGCAGGCCGAGCGAACGGCCGAGCGGGCTGCTGCCCCATTCCAGCACCTTGGCCAACTTCAGGCAGTCGCCGACCACGCCCGCGTCGGACTTGTTGTCCTCGCAGTACTTGGCCGTCGCCTGGAATCCGGGCAAGGGTTGCGCACTGGCGAGACCGAAGACGATCACCATCTGCACGCCGGCGGCCCCTGCACCTTGCAGCGGGTTATAGGTGTCGGCCGGCGGCGGGAGCTGGCTCACCGAATTGGCCAGCGCCTTGAGGCTGGCGCCGAGGTAATCGTCGTAGAGCTTGGCGTTGGCGGCACGGGTGAGGTCGGCGCGCACGGCGTCGCCGGCGCCGGCATGTTGGTCCACGCCCAGTTTCAGCAGCCACACGGCCGCGTTGTCCGGCGCCTGTTTCTCCAGCACGCCCAGCGCATCGGTATTCGGGCAGGTGCCGGCCTTCGCATCGCAGTCGGCCAGACGGGCCCAGGCCACCTGCGGGCCGGCGTCGGCGTTGCGCGAGGCGCGCTCGAGCAGGGCGTGGTAGGTCAATACCTCGGGGGGATCCGCCAGCGGACGGGCCAACAGGGCGGCGCCCAACAAGGGTTCGGCCTCGGTGCGCAGCGCAAGCACGCTGGCGAGGTCCTTCTGGAACTGCAACAAGGCCTTGGTCTGGTCCTTCTGCACGACCGGTCCCTTGGCGGGACCCTTCGTGGCGCCAGGCCACGGCGTGGCCGCCATGACGGGCAGGGAAAGCAGGCCCGCCAGGGCCAGGGTCAGGACGCGGCATCCCCGCATGGGCCCATCTCCGTGAAATAAAACGACAAGCATACGGCTCCACCATGAACGGAAGCTGCGCCTGGACGATGCCATTCGCGGCAAGGTTGTTACTATCGGAAACCGCGCGGGGGGAACGCTGGCCCTTGGTCCGCATGACCGCACGACCCAATCCTGCGACAGAACAGGAGTTTAGAATGGATCAATTCGCCCTATTCGCCAGCGAGCGCGCTGGCTTCTTCGTCGGCTGGGGCACCCTGTCGCTGATCAACGCCGGTCTTGCCCAGGGCAAGAACCGCGGCGGCTTGCTCTGGTGGGTGCTTTCCCTGTTCCTCGGCCCCTTGGCCACGCTGATCCTCGTGATCCTGCCGAAGGTACGCGCCAAGATGTTCTGAGGCGTGCGGCCGCGCGCTCCTACCACCGGCGGCCCGGGATGTGTAGGCTAGGAGCCCTCCCAAGGCAGGTGCTCGCGGATGCTTACGACGCTCGTGGCAAGCAGCAAGGGTGGTTGCGGCAAGACGACGCTGGTTACCCAGCTCGCGACACACTGGGCGCAGACCGGAAAACAGACGGCCGTCATCGACGCGGACCGTCAGCATTCGAGCTTGCGCTGGGTCGGTCGCCGTCCCGAGAACGCACCGGGCATTACCGCTATCGAAGGCAGTCGCAGAGCTTTCGACCGCCTGCCGGGCGACGTGCAGCGGGTCATCGTGGACACTCCCGCCGGCGTCGGCGAAAAAGATCTCGAACCCTATCTTGAACGCGCCGATGTCATCATCGTGCCCGTCCTGCCCTCCCATTTCGACCTGGATGCGACCCTCGACTTCCTTACGATGTTGCGAGGCATCAGCCGGGTGAAGCGTGGGAAATTGCCCGTCGGCCTCGTAGGCAACCGGCTGAAGCCGTGGACCAACGCCAGCCAGGCCGCCATCGCCGAACTGGGCGAACGCGCCCCCTTTCCTGTCGTTGCGGAACTTCGCGACTCCCAAGCGTACGTATTGCTCACGGCGCTCGGTAAGGGCATCTTCGATTACCACTCGGAAAATGTACGCGGGCATCAGGAAGACTGGGCGAAACTGCTACGCTGGATAAAGCGCAGCACCTGAGCCGACCGGGGCCGCGTCATCGATCACGCCACCTTGCGGTGGCACAGCGGAGGACGGTACCCATGCGAGAACTCATCCTGTTGCGTCACGCGGAAGCGGAACCCGGCGAAGGCAAGGACGATCGCGAGCGACGACTCACCGAACACGGCAAACACGAGGCCCGCGCGGCGGGCGAATGGCTGTCATCGCATCACGTCACCTACGACCGCATCCTCTGTTCCCCCTCCGAGCGAACCAAGGAAACCGCGGCGCTGGCCCTCGGCCAAGTCGAGCCCTCCTACGAACCGGCCATCTACGACGCCACCCCCGGCGACCTGTTCGATCTTCTCGACCAGCACAAGGATGCGGAGCGGGTGGTCCTGGTAGGCCACAACCCCGGCATCGAACAACTCGTCGCCTTCCTCGTCGAAGGGCGTTCCGAGGACTACCGCGGCATGCCGCCCGCCGGCATGGCTCGTCTTCGCTTCGATGGTTCCCTGGAACCGGGCAAGGCCAAGCTCGAGACATTCTGGTCACCTCCGAACTGAGTCCGTCGAATGCGCCACCTGTTGCCGGCGATCGCCATGCTCCTGTCGGCGGCGCCATTGTCCGCCGCCGACCTGCGCATCGATCCCTTGCGTTCGCGCGCCGAGTTCAGCGTCCGCCTGCTCTGGGTGAGCACCGTATCGGGTAGCTTCGACGGCATCCGTGGCGATCTGGTCATCGATCGCGCGGCGCGGACCGCCGTGGTCAACGCCGACATCGACACCGAAAGCATCCGCATGGACTCGGCCCGCTTGCGGCGCTGGGTCCTTGCGCCGGAGTTCTTCGACGCGAAGCACCATCCGCGTATCCATTTCGAGTCGGAACCAACAGCCCTGCAACTGCTGAGCGAGGGCGGCGACGTGCAAGGCAAGCTCACCATGCGCGGCGTGACCCAGCCGGTGACCTTCCGCCTGCAGGCCAATCGCTGCCCACCGGAGGCACTGGCCGGGTGCGTGCTGCAACTCCAGGGCATGATCGACCGCACCGATTTCGAGATGCGTGGGCGGCGCGGCGCGCTATCGGATCGCGTGAACCTGGGCATGGCCATCGTATTGACGCCCCCTTAGGCAAGAGGGCCGGGCCGGCCGGCTCACGTGGCGTTGTCGAGGCTCGCCTATGATCTGCGCCATGCGCCGCCTTCCCACGACCCTGCTCCTTGCCGCCGTCCTCGCCACGAGCGGCTGCTCCCTGTCGCGCGCGCGCATCCAGAAGGCCGACGCGGTGGTGACCCTCACCGTCGACCGGCAAGACAGCTGCGACCCGGCGGACACCAGCCATTGCGCCACGCCCTCTCCACTCATCGATGCCGCCATCGAGGCGAACGCCGCCTCGACACCCACGCTCCCGGTGAACGTGGCGACGCTTCTCGAAGATGGCGAAAGCGCCATGGCGGCACGCATCAACCTGATTCGCTCGGCGCGGAAGTCGATCGACGTGCAGACCTATATCTGGGAACAGGACGACGCGGGCAAGCTGGTCCTCGACGAACTGGTCAAGGCGGCGCGCCGGGGCGTGCACGTACGCATCCTCGCCGACCAGCTGTTCTCGTTCCGCGACCCGGGCCTGCTCGCGGCGCTGGCCCGCGCCAGCGACCGCATGGAGATCCGCCTCTACAACCCGACCTTCCACAGCGCCCGAACCCCGCCGCTGGAGTTCGCCGCGGGCATCCTCTGCTGCTTCTACAAGTTCAACCAGCGCATGCACAACAAGCTGCTGGTGGTCGACGACCTCATCGGTATCACCGGTGGCCGGAACTACGAGGACCGCTACTTCGACTGGGACGAGACCTTCGACTACATCGACCGCGACGTCATGGTCGGTGGCCCCGCCGCGAAGGCGATGGGCGCCAGCTTCGAACAATTCTGGACGCACAAGCGTTCCGCCCAGCTGACCCACCTGCGCGACGTGAACCGCGAACTCCTTGCCGATACCGACGATCCCCGTCACTGGAACGTTCCCACCTATGAACGCCCCGACCGCGTCGCGCAGATCGTCGCCGATGCCGGGGACCCCGCCTGGATCGAGGAACACCTCAGCCGGGCTTCCCTGCGCATGAACCGCGTGGAGTATCTCTCCGACCTGCCCGGCAAGACCGACGAACCGAAGCGCCGCGAGGTACGTGCGCTCACGCGTCACATCATGGGCCTGCTGCGCAATGCGAAGAACGAGATCGTGCTGCAGACGCCTTACCTGGTGATGAGCAAGCCCGCGCAGAAACTCTTCAGTGGACTGCGCCAGCAGGAGGACCCGCCGCGCGTCGTGGTCTCCACGAACTCGCTGGCCTCCACGGATGCCTTCGCCGTGTATGCGATGTCCTACAAGCATCGCAAGCGCTACCTCACCGACTACGGCTTCGAGATCTATGAACTCAAGCCGCACCCGGCGGACAGCGATATCGACGAACTCGAAGGCCGCTCGACCGAGATAGCCACGCCGCCGCTGGCCGCACAGGGCACCGGCAAGGGCGGGCGTGGGCGCGGTTCGTCGCAAGGCGCCTCGTCCGGACGGCCGGGACCGCCGTCGGAAGCGGCGGGCTTTCTCGGCATCGGCAGCCGTTCGGGGCGCGGCGCGCGCAGCCGCCCGGCGCCGCTGCTGACGGCCGGTGTCCGTTTCGGCCTGCACGCGAAGTCGATCGTGGTCGACGACACCTTCGCCATGGTCGGCACGCACAACTTCGACCCGCGCTCGGACCACTACAACACCGAGTCGGGCGTCATCGTCTACGACAAGCGCTTCGCCGACCGCCTGCGCGACTCGATCATGCAGGACACCCGTCCGGGCAACGCCTGGGTGATCGCGCCGCGGCAGAAGTCGATCCCGGTGTTGTCGTCGGTCAATGAATTCATCGGCGACGTCTCCGAACGGCTGCCGTTCTTCGACCTCTGGCCGTTTCGCTACGCCACCAGCTACGAACTCAAGCCCGGCTGCATCCCGATGCGCTGGAGCGACCCGCGATTCTTCGAATGCTACGAACCGGTGGGCGACTTCCCGGAAGTGGATGTTTCACTGAAATTGATCTACACGCGGATGATCACGGCCTTCGGTTCGTCCGCGGCCGGCATTCTCTGAACGGCGAACCGCCGCCCACTCTCGTTCAATACGTGCGGGTCAGCTCGAAGTTGACCGGCAGGTCGGCCGTGTAGCGCGGCGGACGGTCGGCGGCGGCGAAGCGCCAGCCGCGCACGGCGTCTTCGGCCGCGCGGTCCAGCTCGATATCCCCGCTGGAACGTCCGACGGTGACACTGGTGACGTCGCCTTCCGGCGTGACCGTGACACTCAGGATCACCTTGCCCTCCCGCTGTGCGCGCAGGGCGGACATCGGGTAGCGCGGCGACGGCATGTAGACGGGGACGAGGGGCTCGGTCGCGGGAACCGGCGGCGCCGTCTGCACCGGGACGACGCGTGGCGCGGCAACCCGCGCGACGGCATTGCGCGAACGCGACGGCGCATCCGCCACCGCGGGCGATGGTGCGACACGGGACACCGTCTTCGAGACCAGGGCGGGCGCGGCCGTCGGCAGGGTCACCTCGGCCAGCCGGCGCGTCATGGGTGCGCGTTCGTAGGTCAGCGCCGTGAGCCAGCTGGTGCCGGCGATGCCCATGACGAGGGCCATGGCACTGAGTGAGGTACTGGTGCGTAATGCGAGCATGAGTCTTGCGCGAAGCGGATCAGGGACGTTCGAGGATCGCGGTGACGCCCATGCCACCGGCCGTGCAGATGGAGATCAGGCCGCGGCCCGAGCCCTTCTGCTCCAGCATCTTCGCAAGCGTCGCGACGATGCGCGCACCGGTCGCCGCGAAGGGGTGGCCGGCGGCGAGACTGGAACCGTTGACGTTGAGCTTCGCCGGGTCGATCGATCCCAGCGGGGCGTCGAGGCCCAGCCGGTTACGGCAATAGTCCTCGTCTTCCCATGCGCGCAGCGTGCAGAGCACCTGCGCGGCGAAGGCTTCGTGGATTTCGTAGAAGTCGAAATCCTGCAAGGTGAGACCCGCCTGCTTGAGCATGCGCGGCACGGCCACGGTCGGCGCCATGAGCAGGCCTTCGCCATGGACGAAATCCACGGCGGACACCTGGGCATGCGTGAGGTAGGCCTGGATCGGCAAGCCACGCGCGGCGGCCCATTCGTCGCTGGCCAGCAGCACGGCTGCCGCGCCGTCGGACAAGCCCGTGGAGTTGCCCGCGGTGAGCGTGCCCTGGCCACTGGTCCTGTCGAAGGCCGGCTTGAGCGACGCGAGCTTCTCGAGCGTGGAATCGGCTCGCAGGAAGCCGTCGCGTTTCAGGCCCCGGAACGGCACCACCAGGTCGTCGAAGAATCCCGACTCGTACGCGGCACCCAGCTTCTTATGGCTGGCGAGAGCCAGTTCGTCCTGCTCGACGCGGCCGATCTTCCACTCCTTGGCCATCGATTCGCAGTGGTCGCCCATCGACTTGCCCGTGCGCGGTTCGGCCACGCCCGGGAACGACGGCTTGAGTTCCTTCAGGGAGAATCCGCGCGTGGCGACCTGGAACTTCTCCTTCAGCGTCTTCGCCCGGTTCAGCGCCAGCAATCGCTTGCGCAGCTTCTGGCCGTAGACGATCGGCACGTCGCTGGTGGTGTCCGAGCCGCCGGCGATGCCCGCGTCGATCTGGCCCGTGGCGATCTTGTTGGCGACGAGGATGGCGTTGTCGAGCGAGGTGCCGCAGGCGCGTGCCGTGGTGATGCCGGGCGTGGTGGGCGCCAATCCGGACGACAGGACGGCTTCACGGGCCAGGTTCCAGTCCGAGGAGTGGCGGATGACCGCACCCATCGCGACCTCGCCCAGTTCCACGCCGTGCAGGCCGAACTTCTCCACCAGTGACCCGAGCACCTTGACCGACATCCCGAAGTTGCCGACGTCGGCATAGGCGGTGTTGTTGCGGCAGAAGGGAATGCGGACGCCGCCGACCACACCCACACGCTTTTGCGTCTTATCCATGCTTTGAGAAACGATCCAGACCGATGGGGATGCCCGAGGGCAAGCCGAAATGCGAAGACGAAGGGATCGCGGACGCCGACGATCGCCGACGAACGCGTATCGGCAAGGCTAACCCGCATCCCCGCCCGGCGAAAGCCCGACGTGCCCCGATGATAGAATTACGTTCCTTTGCCGTTCGGAAAAACCTGCCGTGAACGAGTCGCTGATCGCCTGCCCCGCCGTCCTGGCGCTGGAACTGGCCGCGGGCGAAGTACCCGCCCGGCTGGAACTGACCCGGGACGAGGCGCAGGCCCTGGCGACCCTGGTGGCCGACGACCTGCGCACCCTGCTGCCCGGCGTGGAGGCCTCGCGCTTCGCCCTGGCCGGCGCCCTGTTCGACGGCGTCGAACTGCTCAGGCCCGGTTTTCCCGTGTTCGCCACGCTGGAAGAACTGGCACGGCGCATTCCGCGCGTGACCACCGCGGGCGGCGTGGTGGCCTTCGGCACCCACGAGGGCCACATGCCGGCCCAGCCGCTGGTGCCCGATACCCGTTACGCTGGCGGCCCGATGCGCCTGGTGCCATGGATGCTGCTGGCCCCGGAAGACCTGGCCGCGGAACTCACCTCGCGGATGGAAGTGGAACTGGTCGGGCGTGGCGAAGCCGGCGCGGCCACCGCCGACTTTCTCATGCGCACCCTGGGCATGCGCCTGGAGCACGCGCGCTACCTCAGCCGCGACGACCTGCTGGCGCTCACCTGCGTGCAGTACGAACACGTGAACCTCGCGCCCCTGTGGACGATGCTCGAAGCCGCCCTGCTCACCCCTTATAAGGAAGAGACCGCGCTGGGTTCGCGCGGCCTTCCGCTGCATTACGCCGAGGGCCGGGTCGGCATTCCCGGCCCGGCCGCCTGGTTCGCCCGCGCCGGGGCCCAGCGGGAAAACCCCGCCCACGAGTTCGCCGGCACCCTGTTCGAGCTTCGCCAGTACGCCGCGCTGCTCGCCGCCCACCACGTGCCCCTGCACCTCCAGGGCCAGCCCGCGCAGACCGCCGGTTACCTTGTCGAGCCGGTCGCCGAGGCCGACCCCGCCCTGCCGGCACCCGCGATCTACGCGCACGAGGCACCCGGCCTGGGCATGGCCGCGCTCACGGTGGCCCAGCCGTCGGCAGGCAAGGCACGCATCCTGGCCCACGGCTACCCGCTGGCGCCCGACGCGCTGGCGCCACTGCTGGACACCCTGGCCGGTCGCTATGCCACGGAACACGAGGTCCATGCCCTCGGCCGCGTGCTCCTCGACACGGATGGCGCACTGTCGGCACCCGCGCCAAGCCTGCACTGAAACCCGCGTTTTCCCGAATCGTTCGATATACGCGGGCTGGGGTGACGGATTAGAGTGGGTCGACGTCCTGACGGCGACCGCATGCCTGCTTCCGCCCTTCCCGCGAACGCTTCACCCTCGGACTGGTCCGCGTACCTGCTGGAACGCGCGCCGGCGATGATCGCCTACGTCGATACGTCCCGGTGCTACCGCTATGCCAGCCCCGCCTACCTCGCCTGGATGAACATCCAGGAAGACGACGTGGTCGGCCGGCGCATCGACGAGCTGATCTCGCCCGATCTCCACGCACGCATCGAACCGGACCTGTGCGCGGCCCTCGCCGGCGCGCCGATCGTGGCCGATCGCGCCATCGCCCATGAGGATGGCAGCCGCCATGCCCAGGCCACGTTCTCGCCCGACATCGACGCGCTGGGCAAGGTCCGTGGCGTGGCCATCCTGCTTGCCGACATCTCCAGCCGGCGCGAACTCGAGGCGCGGCTGAAGGAAAGCGAGAAGCGATTTTTCCAGGCCTTCCGCTACGCGGCGATCGGCATGGCGCTGGTACTTCCCGACGGGCGCTGGTTGCAGGTGAACGACGCGCTGTGCGCGATGCTCGGGTACGACGAAGAGGAGCTGATGACGCGGGCGTTCCAGGAGCTCACCCATCCTGACGACCTCGCCGCCGACCTCGCGCTGGTCGGGAAGCTGCTCGCGGGCGAGAGCCTGTCGTACCACATGGAGAAGCGCTACCTGCACCGTGATGGACACGTCGTGCATGCGCAGCTCAGCGTGTCCCTCGTGCGCGACGAGCACGGCGAGCCGCTGTATTTCATTTCGCAGGTGCAGGACATCAGCGAGCGCAAGGCCTTCGAGGAAGCCTTGTTCCGCGAACGCGAACTGGCCGAGGTCACGCTGAAGTCGATCGGCGACGCCGTCATCACCACCGATCCGAACCTGATCGTCACCTCGCTCAATCCCATCGCCGAGGCGATGACCGGATGGCCGAGCCACGAGGCCGTGGGCCGGCCGATGGACGACATCTTCCAGCTGCGCGACCCCCTCACCCGCCAGCCGATACCCAACCCGCTGATCATGGCGGTGGACAAGAACAGCATCGTCGGGCTCACCACCGATGCGATCCTGATCCACCGCAACGGCTTCGACAGCCCCATCGAGGATTCCGCCGCCCCGATCCACGACCACGCCGGCAACGTGATCGGTGGCGTGGTGGTGTTCCATGACGTGAGCGAGACCCGCGCGCTCGCGTTGAAGATGGCCCACCTCGCCCACCACGACACCCTCACCGGCCTGCCCAACCGCGCCCTGCTCACCTCGCGCATGGAGTTCGCGGTGACCGTGGCGGCACGGCGCCACCAGCGCGCCGCGCTGCTCTTCGTCGACGTCGACCACTTCAAGCAGATCAACGACACCCTGGGGCACGCCGCGGGCGACGTCCTGCTCCAGGAGGTCGCCCGCCGCATCCGCGCCTCCGTGCGCGCCGACGACACCGTGAGCCGGCTGGGCGGCGACGAGTTCGTGGTGCTGCTGCCGCAGATCGAAGGACCCTCCGACGCGAGCGCCGTGGCGGAGAAAGTGCTCGCCGCCTGCAGCCAGGCCGTCGGCGTGGATACCTCCGCGTTGACGATCAGTTTCAGCATCGGCATCAGCGTGTACCCGGACGACGCGATCGACGCCGAGTCGCTGCTGCGCAACGCCGACACCGCGATGTACGAGGCGAAGATGCAAGGCCGCAATGGCTACCGCTTCTTCAATCCCCGCATGAACGAGCGCAACAGCGCGCGCGTGCGCATCGAGGTGGAACTGCGCAAGGCGCTGGCGCGAAACGAACTCAGCTTGTACTACCAACCCAAGGTCGATGTCGGCCTCGGCACGATCGTCGGCGCGGAGGCGCTGCTGCGTTGGCAGGTGGATGGCGAGGATATCTATACGCCGGAACAGTTCATCCCGGTGGCGGAAGACTGCGGCCTGATCGTTCCCATCGGCGAGTGGGCGCTGCGCGAGGCGTGTGGACAGGCCGAGGCATGGGCACGTCTGTATCGACCGCTGTCGGTATCGGTCAACGTATCCGCCTTGCAGTTCCAGCACACACGCTTCTTCGAATCCCTGCGCGGCATCCTCGCGGAAACGGGCCTGCATCCCACGCTGCTCGAGTTGGAACTGACGGAGCGCACGGTGATGGAAGGCGGCGACCACATCGCCGACCTGCTGCGCAAGATCAAGTCGCTCGGTGTCTCGCTGAGCCTGGACGACTTCGGCACGGGCTATTGCAGCCTGTCCTACCTGAAGCATTTCCCGATCGACACGCTGAAGATCGACCGCGCCTTCATTCGCGACGTCGCCTGGGACAACGACAGCGCCGCCATCGTGAGCGCCATCGTCACCATGGGCAAGGGCATGAACAAGCATGTGCTCGCCGAAGGCGTGGAGAGTATGGAGCAGGCGAGCTTCCTCGACTCGGTCGGCTGTTCGCAGATGCAGGGCTTTTTGTTCGGCAAGGCGATGACGGTGCGCGATTTCGAGGAGCGTATTTCTGCGGTGGATACGGGCGATCCGCGTGTAGCCGTGGAGTGAAGAGCATCGCCGCTGAAGCGGCTCCCACAGTCTGCCTTTAGCCTCAGGGCTGCCATTAGCTTGAATCGCCGACAGGGTCGGCTCCCACAACAGCCCTGGGTGGGAGCCGACCCTGTCGGCGATTCAGGCGCCTAGCGCGGCCTCATACATGAAGTAGTGACACCGCTCCATCCCCAAGCCCGCATATGTCGCCTGCGCCCGCGCGTTCTCCAGTTCCACGTACAACCGAAGACCCACCGCACCCGCACCTTCGGCCATCGCCTTCACATGCGCGTACATCCCGCGGAACACCCCCGCACGCCGCGCCTCGGGCGCCACGTAAACACTCTGCACCCACCAGAAATCGCCGCACCGCCAATCGCTCCACTCGTAAGTGACGAGCAGGCACCCCACGGCGACACCGTCCAGTTCGGCGATCAGGTAGAACCCTCGCCGAGGCTCGTCGAACACCGCCCGCACTCCGCGACCGATGATCTCGGGATCGAGGCGCTTCTCCTCCGTCTCCCAGGCCATGGCGATGTTCCAACGGGCGATGGCGTCGGCGTCGTCCGGTGCGGCGCGGCGAATCTCTAGGGTCATGGGTTATCCGTTCGAAGGACGGCGCTTGCGCGAAGCACCGAGTTTGCGTGTGAGGGTATTGCGGCCGACGCCAAGCGCCGCCGCCGCGTGTTGCCGGTGGCCGTCGTTGGCGATCAGGGCCACTTGCAGCAAGGTCTTGTCCAGCGCATCGCGTGCACGCGCATGCACGTCCACCTCGCCCTGCGCCAACGCATCCTGTGCCCAGATGCGCAGGGCATCCGTCCACTCGGCGCTACGCGTTTCGCGCGCGGGCAGGCCGCCGAGATCGCCCGCCTGGATTTCCGGACCCGGGGCGATCACCGCGAGCCGTCGGCACAGGTTCTCCAGTTCGCGCACGTTGCCCGGGTAATCGCGCTGCTCGATCAGCTTCATCGCGCCGCGCGAGAAGCGCTTCGGCGGCAGCTTCAACTCCGCCGAGGCCTGCGCGAGGAAATGCCGCGCCAGCAGGGGGATGTCGCCGCGCCGCTGGCGCAACGATGGCAAGGCGATGCGCACCACGTCGAGACGATGCTTCAGGTCCGCACGGAAGAGCCCGGCGGCGACGCGCGCCTCCAGGTCCTGGTGCGTGGCCGCGATGATGCGCACGTTACCGTGCATCAATTCGCGTCCACCGACGCGGTAGAACTCGCCGCCCGCGAGGACGCGCAACAAGCGCGTCTGCAACGCCAACGGCATGTCGCCGATCTCGTCGAGGAACAAGGTGCCGCCATCGGCCTGCTCGAAGCGGCCAGCGTGACGGCGCGTCGCGCCCGTGAAGGCACCGGCCTCATGACCGAACAGCTCACTCTCCAGGAGTTCGGCGGGAATGGCCGCCGTGTTCAAGGCCACGTAGGGCTTGCCACGCCGCGCGCTTTCTTCGTGCAATGCACGCGCCACCAGTTCCTTGCCCGTACCCGTCTCGCCGGTGATCAGTACGTTGAGATCGCTCGCCGCCACGCGACCGATCAGGCGAAACACCTCGCGCATCGCCGGGCTTTCGCCCATCAAGGCATGCGCATTCCCGCTCGGCGTCGGCACGACCACTTCCTCGTGCGCGATGGCGAGCGTGCGTTCCACCGCCTCGACCGCGCGGTCGAGGTCGAAAGGTTTGGCGAGATAATCGGCCGCGCCCGCACGGTACGCCGCGGCCGTCGTCGCCACGTCGGTATAGGCGCTCATCACGATCACCGGGCCGATGTTGCGCCGGGTGAGATCTTCGAGCAGGCGCAGGCCGTCTTCGCCCGGCATGCGCACGTCGGTCACGAGCAGGCCCGGCTTCCCCTCCGCCAGCGCCGCGCGTACCGCGTCGCCGGCGCTGAATTCGCGCACCGTATGCCCAGCATCGCGCAAGGCTTCGGCAAGCACGAAGCGCACGCCGCGGTCGTCGTCGGCGATCCAGATCTCAGTCATGCGGCCGCTCCATCGGAAGGTACAGCGAGAAGACCGTCTCGCCGGGACGGCTGGTGTAGCGCAGGTCGCCACCGTGTTCGAGTGCGATTTCGCGCGAGAGCGCGAGGCCAAGGCCCGTGCCGTCCGGCCGTCCCGAGACGAGGGGCTGGAACAGTGAATCGCGCAGCTCGTCCGGCACGCCACGGCCGTCGTCGACCACGTCGACACGCAAGGCCGCGCGCACCGTCCGGTCGCCCAGGCGCGCGCCATGTTCCACGCGTGTGCGCAGGGTGATCGTCCCCGCCCCGGCTTCCCCGGCGTTGCGGGTCAGGTTGAGCAAGACCTGGAGCAGGCGATCGGTATCGCCGAGACTGTCCGGCAAGCTGGGGTCGTAATCGTGGCGAAGACGTGGGGCATCCGCTTCGGCGCCGACGAGGCCTTCGAGGCGTTCGAGTAGCTCGTGCACGTTCACCGGGCCGATCCGCGCCGCGCCGCGATGGCGAAGCAGGCCATCGGCCAGTGCCGCCAGCCGGTCGGCTTCCCCGATCACCATGCTGGCGAGCTGGCGCAGGTCGTCTTCCATCACCCGGCGTTCGAGCAGTTGGGCCGCGCCTCGCAAGCCGGCGAGGGGGTTCTTCACCTCATGGGCGAAGCCGCGCAGGGTTGCCGAGAGAGGAGTGCCGCCTGGGGTCAGATCCGGGGCGAGCGCATGAACTTCGACGAGGATTCTGTTCTCGTCGATCGGCTGCATGGTCAGGTCGGCGGTGACTTCACGGCCCCGCGCCACGCCGAAGGTGACTCCGCGGAGGTTGAAGGCGCGGCGTTCGGAGAGGGTGCGGGAGAGTTGCGAGGCCAGGCTGGGCTCGCGCATCAGGGTGGTCAGTTCCTGGCCGACGGCGGTTCTTGGGCCGACGTCCAGGACCTCGCCGAGGGCGGGGTTGAGCCATTGGACGCGGCCGTCCGGGCCTACGATGGCTAGGCCGGTGGACAGCAGGGTCAGCAGTTCCGCCTGGTTGGGTGCATGCATTGCACCAATGTAGGGAGTTAGGGGGGCGGGGGCAATGGGACTAATTCGGGGTTTGGCTATCTATTGAAAGCGCACCAACTTCATCGGCGGCCCACCTTCGATAATAGTCAGACTCGAGAAATCAGAAGCGAACTCAGCCGTGACGCCCATGGATTCGGATCGAAAGCGCGTGGGAGAAAGTGCGAGCAGACGTTCGGGAACGGGCGCACCGGCGTTCGCATACAAGCCGTCCGGGCGAGCTTCAAAGACCACGTCGAGGCCGCCACCCTTGAAGCGTCCGGCCGCCCTGGAAAGCTCGGCGAGCGATAACGTCTTCTCTTCGGTCGCCGGTGCCGCGATGTCGGGCCATCCATAGTCCGCTGCGACGGCGCGCACGACCTCGTCCATGAGTCGCCGCCCTTGGCCTCCATTCGTCAGGACGACGATGCCATCGCCCTTGCCGACGTAGGCGATCATGAAGGATTGGAACCCCCTGTTCACGCCATCGTGCCCGAAGCGTTCGGGTTTATCCGTATACAGGGCGACCCCAAGTCCCCAGTTGTCCTTGACCGGTGTCAGCATCCTCCGGGCCATGGCTGGAGAGAGCCGGTGATTTTGTATGCCCGCCGCGGAGGCCTGGATGTCCATCAGTAGCCGGGCGAGATCCCCTGCGCTCGTCCATAAGCCTGCCGGAGCCAGTTCCGGGTAGGTGAGGTAGTTACCCGGAATCGGGACGCCATTCTCGTGACCGGACGCCATGTCGGCGCGGATCGCCGGCGGCGGCAGCGGCGCGAAGGCACTTCGCGTCATATGGAGTGGGCCCAACAACTCGCGTTGCGCAAGCTCCGCGAAGGGCATTCCGCTCACGTCGGAGAGAGCGAGTTGCGCCACCAAGTAGCCCCCGCCGGAGTACTCGAATTGTGCACCCGCTGGTAGCTCGCTACGCACGGCAGGATTATTGGCGGGCGGTGCGCCGTCCAGGATCTGGACGAGCGTAGGTAGTGGCGTATCCGGTGCATAACCGGTGAAGCCGTGCACGCCGAGGCCGGAGGTGTGGCTCAGCAACTGGGCAAGGGTAACGCCATGGGGTGCGAGCTTCGGGTCCTCAGGCAGCTTCCAGGAGTGAAGCGCATCGTTGATATCGCGGTTCAGTCCGATCCTCCCTTTCCCGGCCAATCGCAGAGCCAGCACGGCCGTCGCGACCTT
Organism: Luteibacter sp. RCC_6_2; assembly: GCF_041360655.1. NCBI lineage: Bacteria > Pseudomonadati > Pseudomonadota > Gammaproteobacteria > Lysobacterales > Rhodanobacteraceae > Luteibacter > Luteibacter sp. RCC_6_2. Next base: position 35,915 of record NZ_JBFUPQ010000012.1, read on the forward strand.
GCTTATCGATGCCGCCTGGAACGCGGTATCCGGTGTAACGGGCGCACAGCTCGCGGTATCGCGAACGCCCCAGCCACGCGCCCAGTCGATCTTGCCGTCGTGAAACACGGCGACACTGAGACCAGGCACGCCATACTGGCGCATGCGTTCGGCCAGAGTGAACGGTTTATCCCCGTGCTTGACGACTGTCGGCTGCAGTTCCGTCTCGACATGGCGGGTATGTACATTGCTTGGCCCACCCGCGGCCTCATCGGGGATAGGACAGCGGGCCGACTGGGCGAGGACTGGGGTGGAAACCATTCCTGCAATAGCCACCGATCCATGAAGAACGAGCTTTCGAATCGACCGCATGTCGACCCCTTATTGACGACGGATGACGGAATTAGTGAGCGAGCCATCCTTGCCGAGCTGGATGAATACTTGCTGCGCGCCATGCTGGTATTGAACGTCGTAGATATCCCAGCCGTAGTCCGTGACACCTTCGAACCGATAAGACTCGACGGGTCCAAGTCTGGCGACTCCTCCCGTGTCGGCATGGCTCAATATCTGGTGGAGAACTTTTTCACTGTCGGGAAAGGGCTTCTGATCCTTAACCCTGGCCGCCAGCCCTGCGCGGATCTGTTCCGCGGTCGGCGGATCGACACGAGGAGCCTTCATGACAACACGTCCATGCTCGCGCACAGTCACGGACCTGACCTGGCCGTCGGCGCTCTTAATGAACTCGAGCGTGACGTCGATGCTCGGCACGGAAAACTCGGCATCGCTTAGGGCGGAAACATCGATGGTGCCCTGTGCCACAAACTGGCCGATGGGTTCGATGGTCAGCCCGCTCCCTTTACGCGCCACGGTGACCAGCGAGTAATCACTGAGTGCATAGGAGCCCGTGTAAGCATCGAGAAGTGCCGGGTCTATCGTAGCCGCGTGGTTCACGGAGGGCCCGGGGGCTTCAGGCGGCGTCACCTGAGCCGCAAACACAGCCATGCCGAGGGCGACGCTGATCAAGGCAAATGCCAATGCACCTGCCCATTTTCCTGGCTTCGACAGCATGATCCTTATTCTCCGTTCGAGAAACGATTTCGATTCAGACATCGCCGTTACCGCACCGACGTACCCGGACTGGCCTTGTCCTACCTGGATCAATGTTTCGCAATACTCACCGACATCTCCGCCACCGCCCAAGACACGGGCGTCACAATCGACTTCGATCGCGCATCGAAGGCGATGAAACTGCCACCAGAGCAACGGATTCCACGGCATCGACACCAGGAGGACCATTGCCACGGCGACAAGCAACGGGTCGCGCGCGTTCAAGTGCGATTGCTCATGGGCCATGACGTATCGCTGCCGTTCGGACGATTCCTTCAGCATCCAGGCCGGCACGACGATGCGCGAGCGGATCAAGCCGACGACCGCAGGCCCGACGCTTTCGGAAACGAGCACGGGTGCACCACACACGGTGCCGGGCGTCCAGCCACGTTTACGCCGATGGAACAGAGCCGTGCTTGAACCGAGAAACAACATCAGGGTGAACGAACTGGCCAGCCATATATCCGCCAGAAACCTGTTGATGCGCACTGACGAGGTGTACGTCCTTGTCCCACTCCAGTCGATGACCGTCGATGCCAACGGGATCGATGTAGTGTCGCGCAGGATAAATGGCCCGGATGCGGAAGCCGCCGCGGGTGCCGCGGAACTGAAGGTTTCGAACCGCGGTATGGAGATCGTCGCCATGGCGATCGGCAGAAGCGACGATGCCGCGATGGCGACCATCCATGGCCAACGCGTGGAAATCCGCCGATATCTGGCCGCCTTCTCGGCCAGCAGCGCTGCCCCACTCAGGGCGACGGCGACGAGAACGGCATAGATCATCCATGCAAGCATCACGGCTTCTCCTTGCCGGCCCGTTCGGACAACAACTTGCGCAAGCGGCTGATCTGCTCGGGACTTAGCTTCTGCTCGGAAACCAGGTGCGAGAAAAGCAGTTCCGTGGAACCTTTGAAAAGTTTGTCCGTCAGGTGCTGTAGTGCGTTCTTGCGCGCGGCCTGCTGCTTCACGCTGGCGAAATAGCGATGCCCACGCCCCTCCTCTTCGTAGCCGACGTAACCCTTCGCTTGCAGCGTACGCAAGACGGTGAGCACCGTGGTGTACGCGAGCTTATCGCTCAAGCGCTCGCGAACGTCCGTCACCAGGGAAGGGCCGTGTTCCCACAGTACCTGCATGATGTCCGCCTCACGGTCGGTGAGAGAGATTTTCATACCGGGTCCTCGCACAGTTATCTACTATAGGTTTAGTTGATATATGCCCGCGGGATACGTTTGTCAACTAAATCTATAGTAGCTACAGGCCCTCTCGCCTTGGTGGGAGCCGACCCTGTCGGCGATCCCGCGGCTGCGGGCCAGGTTGAGGCAAACACCCATCGCCGACAGGGTCGGCTCCCACCACGTCGCTTCTAGGACACGGGATTCGGCAAGTAATCACCCGGCCTGAACTCCCTGCGCATCCGCGGGATGGCGAAATCCACGAAGGCGCGAAGTTTCGGCAGTGACTGATGTCGGCTCGGGTAGTAAAGGGAAAACCCAGGAACCTCTTCACAATAGGGTTCGAGCACGGTCTGCAGATTCCCGCTTTCTAGATGCGACATCACGAGCGATTGCGGCACCTGGAAGAGCCCGACACCTCTCAATGCCGAGCGAATGCAGGCTTCGATGTCATTGCTCACGAGCGGCCCCTCGACGCCCACCGTGATGCGTTCACCGTCCACGACGAATTGCCAGTGATCGAGGGCTCGCACGGACTGACGGAGCAATATGCAACGGAAGCCTTGCAGATCGTATGGCGACGCCGGCCGACCGTGCTTCCGAAATAACTCCGGAGCTCCGACGACAACAAAGCGTTCCGGCGGCGTCAGCCACACCGCGACCATATCGACCTGGACGAAGTTTCCGAGACGTATCCCCGCGTCGAAACCCTCCTCGACGATATCTATCGGACGATCCTCGCCCACCAGTTCGAGTTCGACATTGGGATGGGCGTCGAGAAAGTCGGGCAGCAAGCGATTCACGAGGAGCGGCAAGATCGGCCTGGGCATATTGATGCGCAGCCGGCCCGTAATCTCGCCACCCAGGCCACTCGCGGCGTCCAATCCGGCCGTAAGCATGTCGACTGCGGGGCGCGCATGGGCGAGCAGGCGTTCACCCGCTTCGGTCAGCCCGACGCTTCGCGTCGTACGGGAGAAGAGCGGCGCGCCAACCCGCTCCTCCAGACTCCGTATCGCCTGACTGACCGCAGACGGCGTGACTCCAAGCTGCCGTGCCGCGGCACGAAAGCCCCGGCATTCCGCCACGGTCAAAAACATGACCAGTCCGTCCAGGTGGGTTCGAGCGATTGTTAAGTTCATCTACACGGCCCGTTCCGAATGTGCCTCATATCCGAATGATAGCGCGCGAGGTACCGTGAATCATTGAACTGACTTCTGGAGTACGCACATGTTTTTGGTGATGGGAATTACGGGAAAAGTTGGCGGCGCCACGACAACTCATTTGCTGGCGCAAGGCAAGAAAGTGCGTGCACTGGTCCGCGACCGCGCAAAGGCGGCAAAGTGGGTTGAACGAGGTGTCGAACTGGCCAGCGGCGACTGGAACGATGCGGCCTCGATCGAGCGGGCGCTCGAGGATGTCGATGGCGCGTTTGTCATGTTGCCTCCCATCTGGGCACCCTCACCGGACTTCAAGGAAGCAAAAGCCGTCATCGCGAACTACGTCGAGGCGCTCACCAAGGTACCGGTGCCGCGAGTCGTCGCGCTTTCGTCGATGGGCGCTAACAGAGCCAGCGGGACGGGGCTGATCACGGCTCTATCGCTTCTGGAGCAGGGCTTTCGTGACCTGAAACTGCCGACCGCCTATGTCCGGGCCGGTGAGTTCCTCGAAAATTTCCTTTATGGCCTGCATGTCGCCCAGGGCGGCACGCTGCCCGTCTTCCACAACCCGCCGAGCAGGAAGTCGGCCATGGTCGCGACCAACGATGTCGGCGCCGAGATCGCCACGCTTCTGAGCGGACCGGCCTGGCCGGGGCATCGGATCATCGAACTCGGTTCGATGGTTAGTGCGGATGAAGTCGCGGCGCAATTGGGCGATGTTATGAAACTCGACGTCACGGCCGTCTCTGTCCCGCGGGCCGCTTGGCCAGACACGTTCGAGCAATTTGGCGTTCCGAAGGGCCAGTCTGGCCTGGCCGAAACCATGTATGACTTCGTCAACGCCGGGGGGACGGATCTCGGGGTCGAGGGTACGGAGCACGTTGCGGGCGCGACGTCTGCCCGCGATGTTTTTTCGGCGGCCCGGAAAGCTACTTCAGCATAGAGTCGCGGGTAAGCTCCGATCTAACCGCAAGGCCAGACACATGTCGAAAATCTCCTGGCGCCGAATCTTGCCCTTCGTTCTCGCCGCATTCTTCGTCGTGGGCTCAGTCAGCAATCTCCTGGCTCCTGCGCCCATCTACGAGGAATACCTGAAATGGGGCTACCCACGCTGGCTCCATTTCGTGACTGGATCGCTGGAACTCGGTGCTGCCATCCTGCTCGTCCGGGTGCCGAGTCGCCTTTTGGGTTCGGCTCTCGGCTGCGCCGTCATGCTTGGCGCCCTCGCGACCGTTATTGTCCACGGGGACTATGGGCACGCCGTGCCACCACTCGTCGTGGCGACATTGTCACTTGTGGTTGGCTGGACAAGCTGGCGCATGCGGACTGCGAATCCCATGGATCAAGATCCTTGATCCACCTCGGATCAATCAGTAGAGCAAAGAACATGTGGACGGATGGTCTTGTCGTGAGCGAAAACGCTCGAGGTGAACATTGAAAGCAGATGCCAGGCGGCTTTTCTTGTGTGTTGTTCTGGTAGTCCTGGCACTGTCAGCCTCGACAGCAGGAGCCGCGACCGCGCAGGCCGGGTCGGAGCCGATCGCCGCACCGATCCCGCCTGCGCTCCCCGCCCCGTTGGACAGGCCGTTCCATGGCACGATTGAACTAGCCGTCAAGGCCACCGATACCGATCACCAGGTGTTCTCCATTCACGAGACGATTCCCGTCCAGGCACCGGGCGATACCGTGCTGCTCTACCCCGAATGGGAAACGGCCAGTCATGCGCCCACCGCCACCGTTGCGGAACTGACGGGATTGGCAATATCCATCGATGGCAAGGCGATAGAGTGGAGGCGCGATCCTGTGAATATGCACGCCTTCCACGTCGACGTGCCCAAGGAGGCGAGCTCGATCACACTGGATTTCCAATTTCTTGCGCCGGCACAAGCCCACCTGTTGCGGCCGGACATGGTGATCGTTCCCTGGCAGCGCGTGTTGCTTTATCCCGCCGGTTGGTACGTGCGAAATATCCCCGTGGCCGCGAAGCTCACACTGCCTCCTGGGCTGACGGCTTTCACGGCGTTGGCTTTCCAGACCATTGACGACGGAACGCTGGGATTCCAACCGGTATCGCTGGAGCAGTTGGTCGACGCTCCCGTCTACGCCGGGCGATATACACGCCGGATCATGTTGAACGAGGGCACGGTTCACCCGGTGACGCTCGACCTCCTGGCGGACGCGGAGAAAGACCTCGCGATCACTCGACCCGAAGTAGACCGTGTCAGGGCGCTCATCGGTCAGGGCCTCAAGACCTTCGGCTCGGCGCCCTATCGCCACTACGACGCCATCGTCACCCTGAGCGAGGTCTTATCGCCCGACGGCGGCGGTGGTGGCGTCGAACATCTCGAAGAAGGAGAAAACAATCTCCCCGCTGCGTACTTCACCCACCCGGCGGAACAACTCAACAACCTCGACCTGATCGCGCACGAATTCGTCCATGCGTGGAACGGACGGTGGCGCCAGCCGGCCGACTTATGGTCGCCTATCTTCAATCAACCGGTCGGAGGGTCGCTGCTGTGGGTGTATGAAGGGCAAAGCGAATTCTGGGGACGCGTGCTGGCCGCGCGCGCCGGCCTGCGCGATCGGCAGCAGACACTGGACAAGCTCGCAATGGATGCAGCCACCGTTGCCAACCGCAGCGGCCGACGTTGGAAAGACCTGCAGGACAGCACGAATGACGCGGTCTTCATGGCAAAGCACCATGTCGCGCTGCCTGACTGGCAACGCCGCGAGGATTATTACGCCGAAGGTGTGTTGCTATGGTTGGACGTGGATGCACGCTTGCGCCAGCTGAGCCATGAACAACGAGGCATCGACGACTTCGCACGGATCTTCTTCGTCAAGGACAGCACGCCATTGACGCGAACCTACACCTATCAGGACGTCCGCGATGCGCTGGACAAGATAGCGCCGGACGATTGGGCGGCCTTTCTCGATCGGCATCTTCATACCCGCAGCGCGGACGAAGCGATTGCCGGCCTGGCCCGTGCGGGCTGGAAACTTGTTTATAACGATACGCCCACCGAAACGTTCCGTCAGGACGAGGAAGAATCCGGCGCCATCAGTTTCGATTACTCGATCGGTCTACGGATCGAGCCGGATGGAACGGTTCAGTCGGTTCAATGGGACGGTCCGGCATTTAATGCGGGACTATCCCCAGGCGCCAAAGTGCTCGAGGTAGGCGGGCAACCTTTTTCGCCTCGCCTCCTGTTGACGGCGGTCAAATTGGCCGCATCGAAACCACCAAGCCTCCGTGTCGACATTGGCGGCAACAAACGCGTCGTTGATATCGATTATCGAGGGGGTCTGCGCTATCCCCACCTCGAGCGCATCAAGAATACGCCTGACCGATTGTCCGCGTTGCTCGACGCTAGATGATGCCTATGGCGCGACGCTATCAGTGCGCCGCCTTGGCCGAATGCCCCGCGACGTCGAGCACCCGCTGCACGAAATCCTCGAAGTCCTCTCCCTCCTGCTCCTGCGAACCCTCGGCATCGATCTGTCGCACGGCGACGATCTTCGCCGAAGGCAGCACGACGACGTATTGCCCACCGTCACCGTTTCCTGAGATGCAAGCCGTTGGCCCTGCCGTCATCTTGAACAGCCGATAGGGGCCGATACCGCGACTGATGAGTTCATCGCGCAGTGCATCCTTGTGATCGGGACCGAGCGCTTTCGCGATTCCTGCTTGCATCGTTTCGACATCGTCGAAGTGCACGCCCCGCAAGCCTTCCTGCAACGCAAGGGTGGTGGCCTCAGGCACGCCACGCTTGCGCAGCACATCGAACACCGCCGGGTCGTAATCGAAGTGACGGTAGGCAGGATCGATCCACCAGAGAAGCCCCATGCTGGCTTCGGCCTGCGGTTGACTCAAGGCGTCCACCACGTTCACGGGCAATAGCTGCTTCCCGCGCCACTGGCCCTTGTCGAGCATCAGCTGGCCGACCTTGCCGAGATCGGCCGCGGTGAGCGGCAGTCCGGCCATGCCATAAGGATGTCCCGCCTTGTCTTTCTCCCACGGACCAGGCTTGATATCCATGGATTTGAATAAGCCGTCGCGGAAGAAAACGTCCATCGGCTTACCCGATGCTTTCTCGATGATGCCGGCGAGCAGGTTCACGGCCTTGTTGTTGTAGTTGGGGTCCGTGCCCGGAGTGCCGACGATCTCCGCCGCAAGCGCGAGCTGGATGGCGTCGGGCGCGGGATAGATTTCAACGGTGGTGTTCATTACGTTTTGCATGCCGGACGTATGGTTCATCAGCATGCGAATGGTGATGATCTTCTTCCGGCCCTGACGCCATTCCGGATAGAAATCCGCTACCGGCTGGTCGAACGACTTGATCTTTCCTTCGGCCACCAGCTGTGCGACACCTAGCGCCACGACCGACTTGGTCACCGACATAAGGTCGATCGGGCCCGGTGCCTTGCCACCCTTGTAGTAGTGCCCGATCTCGCGTCCGTCCTGCCAGATGACCATCGCGTCGCTATGCGTCGCCTCACTGCGTTTCAGCAGGGCCTCAAGCGCAAGTTTTTGCGAAGAAGAAGACGGCGCGGCAAGCGCCGTTGAGGCAACCAGAAAGCCGATCACGGCCATGCCAAGCAGCTTGCGCATCACGTCACTCCCTTGAAGAGGCAAGACCGTATCAACCGCCCTGGCCCGATCCATGTGCCGCTAGTCATCTCACCTTGCCGAGTCACGCTGTTGCAAGCGGCGGATAAGGCGCTAGTTCTTCACCACCCGGTTATGCCAAGGCATCACGCTTAGCAAAGATGCCAGCCATCTCCACCATGTTCTCCGTTCCCCACGTACACAGCGGAACTATCGCCTCAGCCAGGCTTCGACCGAGAGGCGTCAATGAGTAGTCCACGCGCGGCGGCACCTCTTTGTAGTCGGTCCGCGCCAGCACGTGATCCATCTCAAGATCCTTCAATTGCTGGATCAGCACCTTGTCGCTGACGCCCGGGATCAAGCGCTTGAGTTCGCCGTAGCGCTTCGGTCCGTCGCGCAGGAAAAACAGGACCAGTGGTTTCCACTTGCCCGAGATGATGCGGAGCGTGGCGTTGAGCCCGCAGCCGGGATCGCATGTTTCACGAGGCGTCGTCATTTGGGTACTTACCAAAAAGTGCATACTTGTCCTTAGGTTATCAGCGCCACATCCTTGGTCTCAAGTGAGCAGTTCGCTGCTTCCGAACAACTCCAACCAAGGATCAACATCATGACCAGACTGAATGGAAAGACCGCCGTGATCACCGGCGGCGCTACCGGCATCGGCCGCGCCGCGGCGAAGCGCTTCATCGAAGAGGGTGCCTTCGTCTTCATCTTCGGCCGCCGGCAGGAAGCGCTGGACGCCGCCGTGGCCGACCTCGGACCCAATGCCCGTGCGGTGAAGGGCTCGGTCTCCGATCCGGCCGACCTCGACCGCCTCTATGCGGCAGTGAAAGCCGAGCGCGGAACACTCGACATCGTCCTCGCCAATGCCGGCGCGGGAAGCCTGCTTCCGCTGGGCAAGATCACCGCCGAGCACATCGACGAAACCTTCGACACCAATGTGAAGGGCACGATCTTCACGGTCCAGAAGGCGCTGCCGCTGATGGGCAATGGCGGTTCGATCATCCTGACCGGATCGAGCGCCGGCACCACAGGCGCACCGGGCATGAGCGCCTATAGTGCGAGCAAGGCAGCCGTACGCAACCTCGCCCGGACCTGGGCGGAAGACCTGAAAGGCACCGGCATCCGGGTCAACGTGCTGTCGCCCGGTGCAACGGCGACCGAACTCGCGAAGGAAGCGCTGGGCGAAGAAGGTCAGAAGGTCTTCGCCTCGATGACTCCGCTCCAGCGCATGGCCGACCCAGCGGAGATCGGAGCGGTGGCTGCCTTCCTCGCGTCGTCGGACAGCAGCTTCATGACCGCCAGCGAAGTCGCCGTCGACGGCGGCCTGGCACAACTCTGACGCGCCACGCCCGGCCGGTCACTCCGCTCGACATGCGGAAACTGCCGGGCGTGCCAAGCCAAAGGAAACCCTATGAGCTACGCAATTATCGGCTTTGGCAAGATCGGCCAGGCTCTTGCCAAGGCGTTTGCCCGTAACGGCATCGAAGTATCCGTTGCCACCACGCGCGATCCAGAAAGCTTCGCAGCCGATGCAGCCGCGATCGGGCCCACGGTCATTCCCAAGATGCTGGCGGAAGCGGCAAAGGCGGATATAGTCTTTTTGGCCGTTCGTTTCGAGGCGCACCAGGAAGTGGCGAAAACGCTTCCCAGCTGGCAAGGAAAGACTATCGTCGACGTGACCAATGCTTACGGCGTGCCTCCTGAAGAACTAGGGGGACAGCCTTCGTCCAGGTTCGTAGCGCAGGCCTTCACGGGTGGAAGGTTGGTCAAGGGCTTCAACCATTTGGGCGCTGCCGTCCTTGGACAAGATCCGGCCGTACATGGCGGGAGGAGAGTCGTATTCCTGGCGAGCGACGATGACAGCGCCGCGGCGGAAATTGCCGTGCTTGCGGAGCACCTCGGTTTCTCGCCGATCAAGCTTGGCGGCCTTTCGGAAGGCGGAATGCTAGTGCAGGCGCGTGGGAATAGTTGGGGTCAACTGATCTTCAAGGACTTGACCAAGTTCGACTGATGAAAGCGAGGGACGCCATCCTCACATCGCCTCCTTGAGCCCCTTGGCAATCAAGAGTCGATTGACAGGAAACGACGTAACGAATCCTCCGATCATCGCCCATTGCATGGCGAACCAGAAGGTACTGCTCGCGGCATCCGGCCGCTGGCCAAGGAAGCGCGGGTACAACACGAACTGGAACAAGGCCATCACCGCAAACATGCCGATCTGCCACGCAGCCAAGGATGCGGCATCTGCCTTGATGGCCGCCTTGATGCCAGCTTTCCCAGAAATACCGCGCATCGGGGCTATGGCGAAATACTGAAAAAGGATGCCGAAGGCGAAGGCGAGCATGCTGTCGAATATCCAGGTGGCAAATAGCTTTTCAGCGAAAAGCCAATGCCAACCGAATCCAACCGCGACCGGTGGAATGGCGAAAACGATCCATTCCGCCGCGAGATCGCCCAGGGTACAGCCGCTACCGCAATGCAGGGTGCCCTTGGCGACGGTCACCCACTCCGGCGCTTTTCCTGGCCCACTTCGGCCGTACCGCCAGTACATCCACACCATGACGAACCCGCCGAACAGCGCGCACAAGGGCCAGACCGCATTCATGATCGCCATCTTTTGGGGATGCCGCGCGACATGCACTGCTAGCCCGGCGGCACAAACCATTCCGCTAAGAAGGCTTATCCGGCACAGCCACACGTACATGGACACGGTCATGGCATGACCGTAAGCCATCATCCGTCAACAAAGGCGCAAGGGTTCGCCCATGTGGCTAAGCAACCCTGGATAAGTTCTTGAACGCCATCCCCAAGGTATGCAGCGCACTGCGCGAGCGACTGTCATGAAGTGCCGAATACAGCACCACCTCATGCGTAGGTAGCGGAGGAAGTGAAAGCGCCTGGCCGACGTCGACGGTGCCAGACGGCGCCACCCGCCTCGGCAACACCGCGACTGCCAAACCGATCGCCGCCGCGGCTCCCACCACGGCAGCACCCTTGCCGATGAACACCTCCGTCCAGGCGATGCCGGCACTATCCAGCGCACGTACCGCAGCCGCGCGAATACTGCATGTTTCGCCCTGGGTCGACAGCGGCAGCGGTTGACCCGCGCGCGGTTGCCAGTGCGGAGCGGCGATCCATGCGAACGATTCGGCAAACAGCACCTCACCGTTGCGACGGCGATCTTCCGGCTGCAGCACCAGGGCGGCATCCAGCACGCCATCATCGTAGGCCTTGATCACCTCGTTCGAACCGGCCACGCGTAGCTCGATCACCAGATGAGGATCGTGCTCGTTCATCCAGAGCAACAAGCCCGGCAATTCGCTACCCACCAACTGATGGCTGACGCCGATAACAAGCCGACGCTGTTTCACTTCAAATGACGCGATGGCGCGCTCATGCGCCCCGACCAACTCGCGAGCAGCGTCCATGAAGGCGGCTCCCTCGGCGGATAGCCTCACTTGGCGCGGCGTCCGCTCCAGCAGTCGGCGGCCAAGCTGGTCTTCCAATCGGCGCAATTTCAGGCTGATCGCCGACTGCGTGCTGTTCAACGCATCCGCGGCGCGGGTGAAGCTCTGTAACTCAGCGGTCAGGACAAAGGCTTTGACGGCATCGAGGTCGAGGGCTTTCATGGCTTATCCATTTCATTATTAAATGGCTGAAACACATATTCATATATGTTCGAAATGAATGGTAGCGCACTAAACTGCGCCCCACATCGGCAGGAAACCCGTCATGAAATCCTCGAAGACGCTCCTATTCGCCCTTCTGGCCCTTCTCCCGATCCCCGCGGTCACTGCCTCGGAACCCGGCAAGGTGAATACGGCCGCCGCCATCGAAGGCACCTGGACACTCGCCTTCGCCGACGTTCAACACCCGGATGGGACGCGGACGCATGACTACGGCGATGCCCCGAAGGGCGTGCTGCAAATCGATCACGCCGGCCACTACTCGTTGTTTATCTTCAACAGCTCCCGCCCCAGGTTCGCCGCCAACGACAAGAACGCGGGCACGCCGGATGAATTCCGATCGGCCACATTGGGAACGAGTTCTCACTTTGGAACGGTCGAGGCCGATCCCGTGAAGCGAACGCTCACTTTCCATATCGAGGGAGCGACGTACCCGAATTGGGAGGGAACGACCCAGGTGCGTGGGTACGAAATGAGCGGCGATACGCTGAGTTATAAGGTGCCGCCGCGGCCTAATGGCGATACTCCACTGACGGGTTGGAAGCGAATTTCCCGCTGATCCAGGCACAGGGCACCCGCTCGCGTGAGCGTCCCGCGAGCGGACTCCACCCAGAACGTCCTGCAACACCTCTCCACAGGTAGTTGACAACCGCATCTTCCTGCACCAGCATGGATTTCCCATTCGGACTTCTAAACGCCCAGACATCTGGTCGTCCTCCGGAGTAGAACCCATGATCACGCAGCTTACGACCGACACGCGCCATCCGATCGTCTCCACGATCGGTGCGTGTTGCTGTTGTCCTGCCTGATCGCGGCATTGCGCCTGCGCCCCTCCGCCTGACGGGCGGATAAAACACCTATCCCCAAGCCCCCCTGCGCCACGCGCGGCTCGCAGCCGCGTGTCGTACCGCTGCCCGCACCATCCAGGAATCCGTTCATGAGGCATGCTCTACCCGCACGCTTGTCGCTGTCCGTACTTTTCGCCGCCAGCGTGTATGGCCCCGTCACCCGCGCCGAAGACACCGACAAGACCGAGGACGCCACCAAACTGCAGACGGTGGTCGTCACCGGCACCCGTTCCGTCAATCGCAGCCAAAGCAGCTCGTTGTCACCGATCGACGTGGTCACGTCGCAAGACTTGCAGTCGTTCGGCGACACCCAGCTAGGCGCCGTGCTCTCGCGCCTCACTCCTTCGCTCAACTTCCCTCGCGCACCGGGTAATGACGGCTCAGGCATCGTGCGCCCGGCCGCGCTACGCGGCCTGTCCCCCGACGAGACGCTGGTCCTGGTCAACGGCAAGCGCTGGCACACCAGTGCGCTGCTCAACTTGCAGGGTGCGCTCGGTCGCGGCTCCGCGCCCGCCGACCTCAACTCGATCCCGATCTCCGCCATCGACCACATCGAAGTGCTGCGCGACGGCGCCTCGGCCCAGTACGGCTCGGATGCGATCGCGGGCGTGATCAACATCGTGCTCAAGGGTGCCGCCGGTGCCGGGACCAATGAAGCGAGCATCACCGCGGGACGCTATAGCGCGGGGGACGGCAAGCAGTGGCAGGGCGAAGCCAGCCTTGGTGTTCCGCTCGGGGGAGACAAGGGCTGGGCACGCCTGAGCCTGGTCCAGGGCCATGCGGACGCGACCAACCGTGGTGGCCGCGACTACCGCGATCCGTCCTCGCCCATTTACGGCCAGCGGACGCAGCGCATCGGCGAGCCGGACATCAGCAATCACCAGGCCCTGCTCAACGTCCAGTACGCCTTGGCCTCGAACGTTGACTTCTACGCCTTCGCCAGCACCAGCAGCCGCGAGGGCACGTCGCCCGCCCTGTTCCGCACCTACGACAGCGCACGCAACGTACCGTCGATCTATCCCAACGGCTACCTGCCGCTCAACGATGTGCGTTCCATCGACAGCGCCGTTGTCGCCGGCGTGCGTGGCACCACCGCGAACGGGTGGCGCTGGGATATCAGCGGCAACTACGGGCGCGATCGGGTCAGCATCGATCCGACGCATACGCTCAACGTCGATCTCGGCGCGGCGAGCCCCACCCGCTTCAACGCCGGGCGCCTCATCGCCACGCAGAAGGCGTTCGATGTCGATGTGGCCCGCGATCTCGACGTGGGTTGGCTGACCAATCCGGTGACCCTCGCTTTCGGCATCGAGTATCTGCACCAGCAGTACGCGATCGAAGCTGGCGACCCGGCGTCGTACGTCGGCACGGGGTCCCAGGGCTTTCCCGGATTCACGCCAGGTGATGCGGGGCGGCACAGTCGTCACGACGTCGCCGAGTACATCAGCCTGGAAAACCAGATCACCGACAAACTGAGCGGCTCGCTGGCGGTCCGTCACGAGGATTACAGCGACTTCGGCAACACCACCTCGGGCACGTTGTCGGCACGCTACGACTTCACGGATAGCTTCGCGCTGCGTGGCACGGCGGCGACGGGTTTCCGCGCGCCATCGCTGCCGCAGCAGTACTACACGACCACATCGACGAACGTCATCGGTGGCGTGCCCACGCAGATCCGTAACTTCGCGGTGAGCGATCCGGTCGCCCGCGCGCTCGGCGCGGAACCGCTCAAGCCCGAGAAGTCACATAACTACACCCTCGGCGCCGTGTATGCGCCCGGCGCGTGGACGCTGTCACTCGACCTGTACCAGATCACCATCGGCAATCGCATCGTCCCTTCCGAGAACCTCGTCGGCGACGACGTGCTGGCTTACCTGGATAGCCAGGGCTTCGCCAATATCCAAGGTGGCAGCTACTTCACCAATGCCTTGAAGACACGCACGCGCGGCGTCGATCTCAGCGGCGGCTACCGCCTCGACCTCGGGAACGCGGGCAAACTCCAGCTCACAGCCGCCTACAACCGCAACCACACGTCGATTCTCTCGGTGGCACCCAACCCCGCCTCGCTTGCCGAGAGCGGACTGGAACTGGTGCGCGTCGGACATATCGCGCAGGGCTACATCACCAACGGCGCGCCACGCGACAAGATCGCCTTCGGCGCCGACTACGGCATTCGCGACTGGAGCGTGCATGCGTCGCTGACGCGCTATGGGCAGTTCACGGTCAACCAGGACCCCGTCAGCAATCCGGGCTTCGACCAGGTCTTTCCTGCGCGCTGGTTGCTCGATCTCTCCACCAGCTACGCGGTCCACGGCTGGACCTTCACGGCAGGCGTCGACAACCTCACCAACGTCTATCCGCAGAAGTACAAGGCCGGAAGCGACGGTGCCGTGGGTGGCACCTGGCCCTATCCCGATTACTCGCCGTTCGGCTACAGCGGACGCTACCTGTACACCCGCGTCGCCTATCGCTGGTGACCGCGCTTTTCCCACGACCATCCAGGGGCTACAACGTGCATTCCAGGCTACCGATCCGCCGCCGTCTGCTGGCTGCGACACTCCTCTCCGCGCTCGGCGCCCAAGCCGCCTTCGCCCAATCGACCACCGGCGCCATCTCGGGCCAGGTCAGCGATGCGCAAGGCGCCACCGTCGTCGTACAAGGTGGCAATGGCCTGACCCGTGAGGTCACGGTCGATGCCAAGGGGCGCTACAGCGCAAGCCAGCTTCCGCTCGGCACCTATACCGTCACCCTGCGGCGCAACGGCGTCGACGTCGACACCCGCAAGGACGTGGGACTCAGGGTGGGCGCGTCGACCGATGTTTCCTTCGTTGCCAGCGCGGCCAATCTCGAAGGCGTCAGTGTCAGTGCCTCGCGACTGCCCGACATCGACGTGACCTCCGTAGACTCCCGCTCGGTGATCACCGCCGACCAGCTGGCCAAGCTGCCCCTCACCCGCAACGCGGACGAAATCGCCCGGCTCGCCCCCGGCGTCGTCTCCAACAGTGGCGGATTCAAGGGCCCGACCGGGTCGTCGCTGAACAGCTTCGGCGGCTCGGCGGCCAGCGAGAACGCCTATTACATCAACGGCTACAACGTGACCGACCCACAGCGCGGCATGGGTGGCATCTCCCTGCCCTACGGTGCCGTCGACCAGCAGGAAGTCTATACGGGTGGTTACAGCGCTCAGTACGGACGCTCCGATGGCGGCGTCATCAACCAGGTCGGTAAACGCGGCAGCAACGAGTGGCACTTCGGCGGACAAGTGCTCTGGGAGCCGGCCTTCGCGCGCGCCGGGTCGGCCAACACGTATTACACCAACGGTCTGCCCGCCTCGCCCGTCGCGGGTGACCTCTACCAGCCCAATCGCGAGGATCGCAGTTGGGTAACCACGGTGAGCAGTTACGTCGGCGGCCCGCTGATCAAGGACAAACTGTTCTTCTTCCTGGCCGGCGAGTTCGAGCGGCAGGAAGGCTCGACGCACAACGACGTGGACGACACGAGTCCGGACGTGCAATACCGGTATGGCTCGCCGCGCTGGTACGGCAAGCTGGACTGGAACATCACGGACAGCCACATCCTCGAGGTCACCAGCGCCTCCAGCAAGCGCGAGACGCAAGGCACGATCTACGATTACGACTACAGCACGCTACGTCGCGGCGAACGGATCGGCTCGGCTGACGACACCAAGACGGGCGGCGACGTCTGGTCGGCCAAGTACACCGGTTACATCACGGACAACCTCACCGTGTCGGCGCTGTACGGCAAGATGAAGCTGGACCAGTACGACCAGCCGGGCTCGTATGACGGCGACCTGACCTACGTGAACGGGCTGACCAACCAGAATCCCGCACTCAACGGTGGCTCGCCATTCGGTAACAACCAGACCGTACAGACGCTGACCAATCCTGGCCGCAGCACTCGCAGCACCAACACACGCTTCGATGTGACCTATGTGCTCGGCGATCACACGATCAGCGCGGGCATCGACAACCAGGTCACCCGCGCCATCGACCAGGGCTCGCAGGCCTCGGGCGACGGCTATTACTGGACCTACGGCAAGGCCGACCCGAATACGCCGATCTCCACGGGGCTGGGCGTCCCCGCCACCGGTGGCATCGTCAACGGCCAGCAAGGCTATTACGTGGTCCGGCATGTGGTCAGTTCGCTGGCGAGCGTGCGCGCAAGCCAGAAAGCCCAGTACATCGAGGACAAATGGCAGGTCAATGATCGATGGCTGCTCTCGCTGGGCCTGCGCAACGACCAGTTCGAGAACTACAACCGCGACGGCGATGCCTATGTCACGCAGCACCGGCCGCAGTGGGCGCCGCGCCTCGGCTTCAGCTGGGACGTGAATGGCGACGCCAGCTTCAAGGTCTACGGTAACGCTGGTCGCTACTATCTCGGCTTGCCGCTCAACCCCGGCCTCAACGCCGCCGGTGCGTCGCTCAGCACGTCGCAGTACTTCACCTATGGCGGCATCGACGCGCAGGGCCTGCCCACGGGCCTCACCGCCTTTTCGCAGCCGGTCTCATCGAACAACTATTACGGCGTCCTGCCCGATCCGCGCACGGTCACGGCAAGCAACCTCAAGTCGGAGTACCAGGACGAGTTCATCCTCGGCTTCACCAAGACACTGGGTCAAGACTGGGTTTATGGCGCGAAGGCCACCCAGCGCATCCTGCGCAGCGCGATCGACGACTACTGCGATACCGACCGGATCATCGCCAAGGCGGCCGCACTCGGATACGACGTGACCACGACCAACAGCTGCTATCTGTTCAACCCGGGCCGGGCGAACACGTTCAACGTGATCGACACCTCCGGCAACCTGGTCGCCGTGCCGTTGAGCAACAGCGAACTGGGCTTTCAGAGCCTCAAGCGTCGCTACTACTCGCTGGAAGGATTCCTCGAACACCCCTTCGACGGCCGCTGGTACGGCAAGGTCGACTACGTGTTCTCGCGCAGCTATGGCAACACCGAAGGCCAGCTCCGCTCGGATCTCCAGCAGACCGCCGCCTCGACCAGCGAGGATTGGGACAACAGCTACATCATGGAGAACACCAATGGTCCGACCAATAACGACCACACCCATCAGCTGAAGCTGTTCGGCTACTACCAGCTGACGCCGGAATGGCTGGTCTCGGCCAACCTCAGCCTGACGTCCGGCTCGCCGAAGATCTGCCTTGGCTATTACGGCCCCGATTTCTCCGATCCCGGCAAGTACGGCGGCTCGTACCATTACTGCGACGGCGTGGCGTCACCGCCGGGCAAGCAGGGCCGGCTGCCCTGGATCCGCCAGCTCGACCTGGGCACGACGTACCGGCCGGCCTTCGCCGATGGCAAGTTGTCCTTCACCGCCAGCGTCTTCAACGTGTTCAACGAGCAGCGGCCGCTGAACCGGTACCCGTACTCGCAGACCGATCCCGGCGTGCCGGACCCGCAGTACGGGCAGGCGGTGGTGCGCCAGGTGCCGCGTTATGTGCGGCTTGGCGTGAGTTACGACTACTGAGCGTGGTAAGTACGAAGCCGGACAGCCCCTGTCCGGCTTCGTACGCTTGAGAGACCCGCGCCCAAGCTGGAATGCGGGTTCGGGCGTTGGCACGGCCCGTGCTGTAGCGCCCGCATGGACATCGCCAAACCCTCAGCCCCTTTACTTCGCCGGCCACGCACGTTGTGGCTTGCCGGCGCCGCCGCTGCCCTGGCGGTCCTGCTGGCCGCTTCGATGGCGATCGGCAGAGCCGCTCCCACCGTTACGCGTTCGGACGTCTGGATCGGGACCGCGCAACTCGGCGACATGAAGCGCGAGATCCGCGCCAACGGCACGCTCGTACCGAGACAGATCCGGTGGATCACGGCGGGAGCGGCCGCGACCGTCCAGCAAGTGGTCGTCGAAGCGGGCGCGCGGGTGAAGGCCGGTACCTTGATCCTGCAACTGGCCAATCCCGAACTGGGGGCCAATTTCGAGAAGCAGAAAGCGGCCCTCGCCGGTGCCGAAGCGGCGGTCGCTGCCCAGAAGGCCCTCCTCCGGTCGCAGTTGCTCGACGCCCAGGCCGTTCAGGCCCAGGCGGAGTCCGACCTGCTAACGGCCGATATCAAGCGTGTGGCCAACGAACGGGCATTCGCGAAAGGCGCCGCCGCGGAGATCGAGGTGAAGCAGAGCAGGATCACCGTCGAACAGGACCGGAAGCGTCTCGACATCCAGAGCCAACGGGTTTCCGCCATCCGCGCCAATGTCGAGGCGCAGGTGCGCGCCGAGGAAGCCAAGCGCGACGAGGCGGCCAGCGCGCTCGAAATCGCCCGGCAGCAGGTGGATTCATTGAGCGTCCGCGCCGGCATCGACGGCATCCTGCAACAGGTCGACGTGGAACCCGGGCAGCAGATCGCATCGGGCGCGAAGCTGGCGCGGGTCGCACGCCCCGATGACCTCATCGCCCGTCTGCAGGTCCCCGAGGCCCTTGCGAGCGACCTGGCCCTGGACCTCCCGGTCGATATCGATACGCGGAACGGCAAGGCCACCGGGCGCCTGATCCGGGTCGACCCGTCCGTACGCAATGGCAGCGTCACCGTCGACATCGCCTTCGACAAACCGCTACCCGCGGGCGCGCGTCCCGAACTTTCGGTGGAAGGCCGGGTAGTGCTCGGCACGCTGGCCCATGTGGTGAATGTCGGCCGTCCTTACGGGGCGGCGTCCAACACGGCGGGATCGCTGTTCGTGATCCGCGCCGGCGACGACAAGGCGTACCGCGTACCCGTCCGCTATGGCGCGATGTCGACCGACCGCGCCGTGGTGCTCGAGGGCCTGCGTGCTGGCGAGCAGGCCATTCTTTCGGATACCAGCCAGTGGAACGGCTATGACACCCTACGGTTACGCTGATATGGAGAGCGACCTCATGACACCCGTCGAACCCGCGAACGAACGTGTTCCCCTGATCCGCCTGGAAGGCCTGGGCAAGGTGTTCCACACCGACGAAGTGGAGACCCACGCACTCTCGGGGGTGTCGCTCGATGTTTCCTCAGGGGACTTTGTGGCCATCACCGGGCCATCCGGCTGTGGCAAGTCCACGCTGTTGTCGATGCTCGGCCTGCTCGATTCGCCCAGCGCGGGACGCTTTCTGCTCGACGGTACCGACGTGGCCGGCCTCGACCTGCGCAGCAAGGCGCGGGTGCGCAACGCGAAGATCGGTTTCATCTTCCAGGCCTTCAACCTGATCGCCGACCTCACGGTGGAAGAGAACGTCGCGCTGCCGCTGACTTTCCGTGACGGATATCGCCGCGACGTGGCCCAACGCCGCGTGCGCGAGGTGCTCGACCGGGTGGGAATGAGTCATCGCCATCGCCACTATCCCGGGCAGCTCTCAGGAGGACAGCAGCAGCGTGTCGCCGTGGCACGCGCCCTCGTGGGCGAACCGCGCATCCTGCTGGCGGACGAACCGTCCGGCAACCTCGATTCACGCAATGGCGAGGCGGTGATGCAATTGCTCGAAGAGCTCAACCGGAGCGGAGCGACCCTTTGCATGGTCACTCACGATCCGGCGTTCGCACGGCGCGCCCACCGCGTGGTGCACATGCTCGACGGGCGCATCGTCGACGAAGACACCTTCGAACGGTTACGCGGCGAAGAGGACAAGGCGATGCCACTCCTACGCGAGGTGACGCCGTGATGCCCGCGTCCGTGATCATCGCTGAACTCCGGCAGTCCTGGCGCGGCCTCCTGCGACGGCCGGCGTTCCTGCTTTTGACCACGTTCACGCTTGCGATGGGAGTGGCGACGATCACCGCCATGTTCGCGCTGCTCGACCAGGCGCTGCTGAAACCCTTGCCATTTCCCCAGGCCGACCGGCTCGTTACGCTCGGAGCGTACATGGACGCGGACATGTACACGGCGGCACCCGGGTACTACGCACCGATTCGGGCGATACCATCGCTGGAATCGGCCGGCATGGTCGATGGCGGTGCGGTCGACGTGAACATCGCCCCCGACGGCCGGCCCCAGGTGGCGGTGGCGATGCACGCGGACCGCGGTTTCTTCGAGACCTTGGGATTGCCAATGGCGGTCGGCCGCAATTTCGACCAGGCGGAGGATCGTCCAAACGGACCCGGTGCCGTGATCCTCACGAACGCGTTCTGGCGTGCGCGGTTCGGCGCGGATCCATCGGTCGTGGGCCGAACGCTCCAGGTCGAAGGGCAAGGCATGCAGATCGTCGGCGTCTTGCCCCGGGAGTTCCAGTGGCCATGGGCTGTCGACCTGGTGCTATCGATGCAACCGGACCCGACATCCAGCAACATGTCAAACAATCAATTGATCGTCGGCCGCATGAAGCCCGGTGCGACGCTTGCAGGCACGTCGGCGGAGACGGCCGGCACGCTCGTTCCGCTGCTTCTCGCATCGTCCGACAACATGGCGAGGACGCGCGAGGCGATGCGACAGCAACCTCCGGCGGCGGCGCCGCTACTGGCCAGCGTCTTCGCGAGCAGTACGGGCAAGACCCTGTGGCTTTTCCTGGGCGCGGCGGCTTGCGTCTTGCTTATCGCCGTCATCAACCTCGCCAGCCTCATCCTGTTGCGTTCGCTTACCCGGACCCATGCAAGCGCCGTTCGTGCCGCCCTCGGCGCCTCCACCGGACGCCTCAGCATGCCGGCATTCGGCGAAGGATTGCTTATCGGACTGTTCGGGGCTGCGGTCGGCCTGGCCCTCGCCTGGATGGGCCTGCAACTGATCGGCGGAATCGTGCCACCGGAATGGTTGCGCGGCGAGCATGTCATGTTGACTGGCACGAGCGTCATCTTCGCGTTGGTCGCGGGTCTCGCCGCCGCGGCGGGTGCCACGATGCTCGCGGTGGTACGGAGCCGCCGACGTGACTGGCGAAGCGAACTGGTCGGCGGCGGGCGCAGCGGCATCAGCCGTGAGGACGGACGGGCCGGGCGGGTGCTCGTCGTGGCCCAGGTGGCCGTCGCCGTCGTGCTGCTGGTGGGGGCGGCCCTGTTCACGCGCACGCTGCACGAACTTGAGTCGGTGCCGATGGGATTCATCAGCCGCAATGTCACCACGTTTACACTTTCGCCGGTCAAGCAGCGCTACGTCACGATAGACCAGGTATCGGATCTCTCGCGCAAGGTTCTGGAGCGCTTGCGCCGGCTTCCGGAAGCCGACGGCGTGGGTGCGTCCAGTAACCTGCCGACGGGGTCGCAGCTCAACTGGCCGATCATCTTGCCCAATGGCGCGTTGGCCACCGCACAGTACCGCATGACCACCCCCGGCTTTCTGGAAGCCGTGGGAGTTCCCTTGCTGACGGGTCGCGGCATTTCAGACGGGGACGTGGCGGGCGCCGATCCGGTCTGCGTGGTGAGCGTGTCATTCGCACGCATGCATTTCGGCGAAGATAGCCCGCTCGGAAAGAACGTCATGCTGAGGATCGACGACACCCGGCAGGTCGCGTTGCGCATCGTGGGTGTGGTTGGCGACGTGCGTCAGAGGGGCCCGGCCAAACAGGCCCCACCCATCTTCTACACCCCCCTCGCCCAGGTGCCTGACGAGCTGTGGTCCGTGCTGAGGCAATTCGGCCCCTTGAGCTTCGCCGTCCGCTTGCATCCAGGGACTGGACTGGATGATGGGACCTTGCGCGACGCCGTCAATGAAGTCGCGCCAGGCCAGCCGATTTCCAACGTCCGCACACTGGAAACCGTGGTCGCATCGACGACCACCGCCCAGCGCCTCAACCTGCTGCTCGTCGGCATCTTCGCCGGATTGGCCTTGCTGCTGGCGTCGGTGGGCCTGTACGCGGTGATGTCCGTCGCGGTGACCGCTCACCGGCACGACTACGGGGTACGCGCCGCGCTCGGCGCCACGCGCGAGCGTCTCCTGTACATGGTGGTCCGCTCGGCGGCGATGCAGGTGGGGCTCGGATTGGCTATCGGGCTCGCGTTGTCGATGGTCCTTTCGCGTCTTCTGACCAGCTTCCTTTTCGGTATCCACATGCTCGATCCGTTGGCGATAGGCTCGGTCTTGCTCGTCCTCGGCCTGTCGGGCCTGTTGGCGAGCGTGCCGCCGGCATGGCGTGCGGCCCGGGTTCGGCCGATGCAGGCGTTACGGCTCGACTAGCCGTCCTCGTATCTACCTGACTAGACTGGCGCATGGCCGATAAACCCCACCCCAGCGAAACGCATCCGCACGTCCTCGTGGTCGACGACCAGGACGCCGTGCGCGATGCGTTGCGCCTGTTGTTGAAACATTCGGGCTATCACACCAGTGAAGCGGCAACGCCTGCCGATGCATTGGCGAATATCCAGAGTGCCGAGTACGCCGCTGTACTCGTCGACATGAACTACAGCCAGGACACGACCTCGGGAGAAGAAGGACTTGCGCTCATCCGCGAACTCGCTTCACGCAAGCCCGATCTTCCCGTGATCGCCATGACGGCATGGGCCAGCATCGAGTTGGCGGTGGAAGCGATCCGGGAAGGTGCCGTCGACTTCGTCGAGAAACCCTGGAAGAACGCGCGCCTGCTGAGCGTGCTCGAGTCGCGTATCGCCTTGCGGCGCAGTGAGAACGACGTGCGCCGCCTGAGCAAGGCGCAGGCCTTGCTGCTCGACGAAGGCGATGTCTTCGTCGCCGAATCGCAGGCCATGCGTCGGCTTATGGATGACGTGTCGCGCATCGCGAAGAGCGACGCCGCCGTCCTGTTGCTCGGCGAAAACGGCACCGGGAAGAGCGTGCTCGCGAAGCGCATCCATCGATTGTCTCCCCGTCGCGAACGCCCCTTCGTCAAGGTGGATATCGGCGGCCTTGCGCCGACCCTGTTCGAGGCCGAACTCTTCGGTCACGTGAAGGGCGCTTACACCGACGCACGACAAGACCGCGCCGGGCGATTCGAGACCGCCGATGGCGGCACCTTGTTCCTCGACGAGATCGGCAACCTGCCGCTGGAGCAACAACCCAAACTGCTGCGCGTGCTGGAAGATGGCGAGTTCGAGCGCCTCGGTGCCTCGCGCACGCAACGCGTAGATGTGCGCGTGGTCGCAGCCACCAATGCCGATCTCGACACCGAGGTGAATGCGGGACGCTTTCGGGAAGACCTCCTCTACCGCCTCAGCGTGTTTCCACTCCGCCTGCCGCCACTGCGCGAACGCCGTGACGACATCGTGCCGCTAGCTCGTCATTACCTGGCCGCTGCCAGCCGCCGGTACCGCCGCGACTCGCCGATTCTCGATAGCTCCGTCGAACGCGCCTTGCTCGATCATCCCTGGCCCGGAAACGTGCGCGAGCTGGCCCACGCCATGGAAAGGGCGGCGTTATTGGGCGCGGAGCGTGTCAGCGCCGATGACCTCCGCCTGCGCAGGTCGACGAAGCCGCGCAGTATGGAGGACATGACCCTGGACGATGCGGAAGCGATGTTGCTGCGCGTCGCGCTCGACCGCCACGATGGGAATCTCCTGCGTACAGCGGAGCATCTCGGCATCACTCGCCAGAGACTGTACCGCCGGCTGGAAAAGCACGGGCTTCAGCGTGATGAGGAGTAAGGCTTCTGGCGGCAACCTCCTCATCGTCTTGCCGGCACTGGTGGCGTTGTCCGGCGTGCTCGTGGTGGGTGTACCGCCGTTCGCCGAGTCTGTGGCGTTGTTGGTCATCGTGTCGCTGCTCACCCTGACCGCATGGCGTCTCTCCAGCGGACGCATGAGCCGCATGCAGACGGTGGCCAACCTGCTGGAAGCCTTGCGTGAAGGCGATTACGGCGTGCGCGCGTCGGGCGCGGGCAGCGACGATGACTATTCCGATATAGCGCGCCGTTTCAACGAGCTGGCCGTGAGGCTCCAGGATGAGCAGCGGGACCTTCAGGAATCCCTCCAGTTACTCAGCAAGACATTGGCCGCCCTCGACGGCGCCGTGTTCGCATTCGAGCGGGATGGCCGCTTGCGGCTCGTCAACCCCGCGGGCGAGCGACTGATGGCTCGTGCAGCCCCCGAACTGTTGGGTTCCGATGTGACGGAACTCGGTCTCTCCCCCTTGTTCGAGGTGCCTTCGGGCGGCATCGTTCCTTATCAATTCACAGGCCAGGCCGGCCGTTGGCAGGTGGCGCACGCCATGCTGCGGAGCCGCAGCCAAGAGGGGCGTCTTCTGGTCGTGCAGCCCATGGAGAGAGCGTTACGTGAAGAGGAGGCCCATGCCTTCCGCCGCCTGCTGCGCGTGCTCAGTCACGAGATCACCAATTCAATGGCACCCATCGGCTCGATGGTGGAGACCCTGCAGGGGCTCCTGCCTGGTGCAGGGAAGGCGATCGATGCGGACATCGATGCGGACCTTCGCCACGGGCTCGAGGTGATCGGCCAACGCAATGCCGCGCTGCAGCGATTCATCAGCCACTACGCCCGGCTCGCGCGTCTGCCGCCGCCGCAACCGGCGAGTATCGAGGCCGGCTCGTTGTGTGAGAGCGTGGTTCGGCTGTTCGACGATCCACGAATTCGTGTCGAACCGGGCGAAGCCCTGAGCCTGTATGGCGATCGTGATCAACTGGAGCAAGTGCTCATCAACCTGCTACGCAATGCGGTCGAGGCGGGTGGAGACAACGACGTGTTGCTGGGATGGCGGCGTCTCGAATCCCGCGTCGTCGTCGAGGTGAGCGACCTGGGCCCAGGTCTTCCACCGAGCGGAAACCTCTTCGTGCCATTCTTCACCACCAAGGCGTATGGCGCGGGTATCGGTCTGGCGCTATCGAGGCAGATCGTGGAGGCTCAGGACGGTACATTGGAGCTGCACGCCCGCGACGATTCGCGGGGGGTAGTGGCGCGGATGAGCCTTCCGTTGGCCGAACGGGACTGACAACTCGCCGGCACGGTGCCTCATATGGCGACCGCAACCAGCGCCCCCCGGGTTGGCGAACCCTCCAGGAACCACCGATGGACCGCGCGGCGCCGGCGACATGCGCAGGATGGTCCACTCCGTCGCTATTCCGGAGCCGGACTGAAGAAAATCTCCCGCACCTCGACCTGCCCCCGAGTGGCCGAGGCTCCCTTGCACGCCCACGCCAGCGCCTCGTCCATATCGGCGCACTCCAGTATCCAGAAGCCGCCGATATGTTCCTTGGCTTCAAGGTACGGTCCGTCGGTGATGAAGACTTCGCCGTCGGCTTGCGTCCGCAGCGACTTTGCACCACCAAGGCCACAGGCGAACTTCCTGACGCCGGCGTCGATCATTTCCTTGTTCAGCGCGTGGATGTCACGGCCGACGGATTCATCGATCTGGGACGGGTCGAAATCGTCCGGGAGGTAACCAGCAACCAGGTACTGCGGCATTGTCTTCTCCTTGAGTGGTTTCAGCCGGACCTGTCGTCCGCCTTACTGGTACGTCGAACGGAGGGTCGGGAATTCGACAGCCTGGCCGAAAATTATTTCGACGATAGCTGGGCGAATGCCTGCTCGAGCACCCCAGTCTTAACCGACCACGAAAAACGTGATGTAGATCGAGCGCGTTTCGATGTATTTCATCATGAGCTAACGAGCCGGGAGAGATGCTGATTACCACGTTTTCGCGGAGGATGGGACGCAAGGAGTCATCTCCAAGTGATCCGACGCGCAACGCGGTGTAGATGGAGGAACGAGATGACGACACATTTCAAAGCCGGATGGCCTTCGGAATCGGTCGACGCATTACTCGCGCAGGTGCGCTCGTACCGCCTGTCGAATCTGCCGGATGATTCCGGCTGGTCCTACGGCTGCGATCCGCAGGTTCTGCGTGAACTCTGCGTTTATTGGACCGATCATTTCGACGTCGATGCGATGGCCGAAGACCTGAACCGCTTTCCGCAGTTCACGGCGAACGTCGATGGGCTGATGCTCCATCTCGCCCACGTCCGGGGTGAGTCCGAGGGCAAGCGTCCATTGATGCTCGTTCACGGCTGGCCTGGTTCGACTTACGAATTCTGGCCGGCAGTGGAGGCCTTGGCTTTCCCATCCCGTACCGGTGGCCGTGCTGAAGATGCTTTTGACCTCGTCATTCCGTCGCTTCCGGGTTACGGCTTCTCCGCTAAGCCCAAACAGCCCATCGATCCGCGGCGTATCGGTGGATTGTTCGACACGCTGATGCACGAGGTCCTGGGATACGACCGCTATCTCGTCCATGGAACCGATTGGGGTGCGGTTATCGGCCCATGGATGGCGCTCGACCATGCCCGTTCCGTGCGCGGCCTGCACACCGATTATCTCGGCATAATCCCCGAAGACGTGCCACTGGACGAAGTGGAGCGGCGCTGGATGCACGACTCAACCGATCATGAAAAGCGGCTCGGCGCCTATTCACACCTGCAATCCACACGCGTGCAGTCGCTCGCCTATGCGATGCAGGATAACCCGGTAGCCCAGGCCGCCTGGATTCTCGAACGTTTTCACGATTGGGCCGACCTTCGCGAACGATCGCTCATCGACGTATTCGGTCGCGATCGATTGATCACCAGCATCATGCTTTATGTCATGACCGATACGTTCGCGACATCGACGTGGATCTATACCGCGTCTGACCGGGAAAAAAGCAAGGTGCTTCCGAAGGGTCGCCGGATCGAGGTACCCACCGGCTATGCGTCCTGGCCCGATCCGCGACATCCCGCTGTCCCACGCTCTCTCGTCGAACGCGCTTGCAACCTCGTCCATTGGAGTCAACAGCCGCGTGGTGGACACTTTCCGCCCACCGAGGCGCCGGAGGCATTCGTCGCCGATCTGCGCGCCTGGGCCCGCAGGATCGACGACGGCTAGTTCGGTCATCCAGCAGAGGAAGCCTTCGACGCAAAACGATTCATCACCGCCCGACGCACGTCGGATGGCCGCTTCGAAGTGATTGGCATCGACGATCGCCGGCGTGGACGTCCTCGCCGAGGGTATCCTTGCAACCATCGCCAACTCGTCACGAAGTGGCGTGCGCAGGAAGTCTTGTCGTCCAACGCCGAGGGCGACGCGTGTTGACGAGCTAGCCGTGACTTTCGTGAATGGCCGGACGTTAGCAGCGACGCGTAGGCGTGAGATGGACACTACCGACGGCAACCCTGCCGCTAGTCCTACAGGGTCCCATCCATCGTTCCCTCTATACTTGGGACATGAGCATCCTAAAGCCAAGATTTCCTGTCCAACACTTCCTCATTCGAGGCGGGATCCTAAAACAGACGCAGCGAAATGCACTCGTACGGAGTGCCATGAGGGACGCCGCCGCGGACAGGACGGCGAAGAATACTGAATCACCGAAGCCTCCGGTCAAGAGCCGATAAAGCGGAAATGGCTCGGAGGACTGACGTTTTTATCAACTGTCCCTTCTCGAGCGACTATCGGGAATTGATGGAAGCAATCGTGTTCACTGTCCTTGCTTCTGGGTTTCGACCGCGTTCCGCTTTAGAAGCAGGCGATAGCGGTGACGTCCGATTGGACAAGATTGTCCGTCTCATAAGGGAATCGGCGTACAGCATCCACGACCTTTCAGCTGTCGAACTCGACTGTCTGAATCAGCTCCCCCGATTCAACATGCCGTTCGAACTGGGGCTTGCCATTGGATTGAAGAAGGGCGCATCGCCGCCGCTGCGCCATTCGTTCCTGGAGCACGCTCGATACACTTCCCAGAAATGCCTTTCCGACATTTCCGGTCAAGATGCCCAGGCGCACCAAGGCGAGTCACGAAATGTGATCTCGATCGTCAGAAATTGGCTGCGGACTGAAGGCCGCCGGAGCGCCCTACCTGGCCAGGCCATCATTGATCGCGAGTTCAGGAGCTTCCGAAATGCCCTTCCGGCTATGTGCGATCGGGCAGGCCTGGATCGTGAGTCGCTCCCGTTCATCGAAATGATGGCCCTGGCGACCACGTGGCTGAAGCAGGCAAGCTAGCAGGCGCGCGAACGTGGTTTTGATCGTAGTTTTAGCCTTAATGAAACACCCGGTCCTTTCCTCAAAGAAAGCTTCCTGAAAATCGAGAGAGAGTAGGCTGCCCGAGGTAACCATCCCGGGCACTGAAGACCCTCATGCAAAAGCTGATTCTCCTTCTAGCGTTGCTGATCCTCGCGCCATTGGCGGCCGCCGCCGATTCACCCAAGGACGTGCAGGCCCTTATTGCTCGCGGCGACTATCCGGGAGCGGAAGCGCTGCTGCGCAACGCCATCGCGGAACATCCGCAAAGTGCGAAAGCCCATTACGTGCTGGCCGAGGTGCTCGCTCACGAAGGCAACATCGGCGAGGCGAAGACCGAGGCATCCAAGGCGGCAACGCTCGATCCGGGTACGCACTTCACCGATCCCGCGAAGTTCCAGGCTTTTCAGCGGAAACTGAACGAGGCGCTGGCCCCTGCGGCCAACGTTCGGACCGCGGCGGCTCCGGTTCGCGACAGCGGGGCCGGACAGCCGTCCCGCGACGAAGGCGGTTCATCTAACCTGCTCAAGATCCTGGCCATCGGGGCCGGTATCGCGCTTATCGCGTCTCTCTGGATGCGCCGGAAGCGCGCAGAGGATGGCCCGTCCATTGGCTATCCCTCCGCGCAGCCGCCGGGTGGAGCGCCACCGTATGGCGGCGGCTATCCAGGTAACGGAGCCTACGCCCCACCCCCGGCCCCACCTCCGCAAGGACATCCAGGCGTGGGAACGGCGGTAGCGGCTGGACTCGGCGGCGTGGCAGCGGGCATGTTGCTCGACGAAGCGCTTCGCTCGCACAGCGGCGGCCAGGTATCGCCGGACGCAGGCTCCGCCGTTCGCGACGACCGCGATCCTTCGGCACAGGCGTATGACGATCTTCGTAGTGATCCTGTCGACATGGGCAATGACGATAGTTCGTGGGATGACAGTTCATCGGGCGATAGTGGGTCTTCCGACGATGACTCGTGGTAACTGATGTGGTGCACGGCTTCTTTCGCGCCATGACAGTTTGAGGGTTCGCGGACAGGGTCCGCTCCCACCCGAAGCTCCCACCCGAAGCTGAACGCTCGCACCTACGGCGGCGTACCCCAGTTCATCCTGCCGCAAGGAAATCCAAGGCAGACTCGCGCTGGCAGTATCCCGGCCTCGTGCCTCGTACGGAGATAGACCCATGCGCCATTCCACCCTGCTGCTGGCCGCTTCCCTTGGCCTCGCCCTTGCCTCGCACGCCGTGGCTTCCGATCGTCCCGATCCGGGCAAGTTGACCACCCGCTGCCTGGATGCCGCCGCGGACAAGTTCGACGTGAAGAACGATTACATCCAACTGCAGCCGATCCAGGCCGCCGACGCCGGCTACACGATCGCCGGTACCGCCGACGCGGGCATGGATGGCAAGAAGAACTTCACCTGCCAGTTCGACAAGAAGGGCAAACTGGCCAATATCGTTCCCGAGAGTAAGTAAGCAAAAAGAAGGGCCGCGCGCAGGGCGCGGCCCTTCTTTTGGTTCCTCACGGAAGTACTGGAAGCGCGCTAGCAGAGTTGTTACACCCAGCCTTCCTCACCCGGGTGGGAAGCGGGCTGGCCCGCGATCCGTCATCCTGGGACGAGCGAACGAGGCGCTGCGTCGCCTCTAAGCGAGCGCTGGAAAGCCTCGCCCGATCACTGCAAAGCCTCCATCGCCAGCAAAAAGATTGAGGACTCGCGGGCCAGCCCGCTTCCCACCCGTCAGCTCTCCTCGCCGCACACGGCGAATGCGTCCTGTGGCGCGCTTACGCAGCGAAACCACCGTCGATCAACATGCGCGCACCCGTGATGTTGGCCGCCTCGGGTCCAGCAAGGTACGCGACAAGACTGGCGACCTCATCGGGATGGCCATAGCGCCCGACCGCGAGCATCGGGATAAGTCCAGCCGCCATCGGACCGTCCGCCGGATTCATATCGGTATCGATGGGACCCGGTTCCACGACATTCACGGTGATCCCCTTCGGACCGAGATCGCGCGCCAGGCCCTGCGTCAGGCCTTGCAGCGCCGATTTGCTCATCGCGTACACGGCACCACCAGCGAACGGCATGCGCTGCGCGTTGGTGCTGCCGATGTGGATGATGCGGCCACCCTTGCCCATGACGCGGGCTGCGGCACGGCTCGCGATCACGGCTGCACGGATGTTCACTGCGATCGTGCGATCGAGGTCTTCTGTCGTGAACTCCTCGATCGGCGCGATGGCGAGTACGCCGGCGCTGTTGACGAGGATGTCGAATCCGCCGAAAGACGCCTTCGTCTTGTTCACCGCTTCCTCGATCGCGGCGTCGTTGGCGCTATCCGCCTGGATCGCTACGGCACGGCCGCCAGCCTTGGCGATCTCGTCGACGACGGCGTTGGCGGCAGAAGCACCCTGCACATAGGTGATGGCGACGGAGGCGCCGCCGGCGGCCAGCCGACGGGCTATCGCGGCACCGATGCCACGCGAACCGCCGAGCACGAGGGCGCTCTTGCCCTGGATGGAATTAAGGTCGTTCATGATGTGGCTCCGGTAGGTGGTGTTCGATTCCCGAGCAAATCTAGGCTCTCGAAGCCTAAACCACTAGCGACCTAGTGGTAGTTTCATTCGATCCATCTGGTTTAGAGTCGCGCCATGGATACCCTCAATGGCATCGCTTGCTTCATACGCAGCGCCGAACTGGGCAATTTCGCCGCCGCCGCGCGCGTGCTCGGACTCACGCCCGCCGCGGTGGGCAAGAATGTGGCACGCCTGGAGGTGGAATTGGGGGTCCGCCTGTTTCAGCGAACCACCCGACGACTCTCGCTCACGGAAGCGGGCGAGGCCTTCCGGCTGGAAGTCCAGGGCAGCCTGGATCAACTCCAGGGCGCCATGGCCAACGCACAGGCACGCACGACCGGCCCCGCCGGATCGCTGAGGGTCGCGCTTCCCTATGCCTTCGGCAGGGAATACATCGTCCCGATGCTCGCCTCGTTCCTGAAAGCCTTTCCCGCCGTGAGGCCCGACTGGCGTTTCGACAACCGTCCGGTCGACCTCATCGCCGAAGGATTCGACGTCGCCATCGGTGGAGGCTTCGACATGCGGCCGGGCGTCGTCGCCCGTGCGCTCGCACCGGCTCATCGCATCCTGGTGGCGTCGCCGGAGTTCCTTGCGAACGGTCCCGCGATCGCCACGCCTGCGGATCTCGCCGGCCGCGAAGGCATCCTCATTCGTTCACCGCAAACCGGCCGCGTGAGGGATTGGGTGCTTTCCAACCGGCATGGAGAGGAAGCGGCCGTGGAGCTGGATCGCCGCATCCTTTTCGACGATCCCGACGCCGCCGGTCACGCTGCCGCACTCGGCATGGGCGTCGCACTGCTTGCCGTGCAATCCGCCCTGCCCTGGATGGAGCGAGGACGGATCGTGCGCGTGTTGCCAGACTGGTGGGTCGAAGGTGGTCACCTGTCGCTTTACTACCCGGCGCAACGCCTGCTGCCGCAGAAGACGAGACTGTTCATCGATCACATCGTGGACTGCTTTCGGGAGCAGGACTTGCCAGCGCGGTTTTCCGCGTTCGATACGGCCGGTTAAACCGGTCTCGATGCTGGGGCCCCGCATCGCCGATGGGCATGGGCGGATCTTCGCGTGCCCCGTTTCGGCTTTCGCTCCGCCACAAGAAAGACAGACGGCGCGGTGAAGGTAGCGGCTCTGGCTCGCATCTCGCACCGGGGGGACCCACTCATGAAGACGACGGCATGGATCGGCTTTGTCATCGCGCTATCGCTCACTGTCGGCGCCGCGATGGCGACGACGGGGAGCGAGCCGCTGCTCAACCGGCAGGACCGGCCCTGGCAACCCGCGGCTCCGGCGGTGCAGACGCCGCTCTGGCCAAAGGGACTTTCCATCGCCGCACCCGCCTTGCCCGGCAAGGAAGTGTTCGGAACAGGACGAGGGAAGATCGCTGGTCTTCCGGTCACGGTGGTCCAGCATGTATCGGTTCCAACCATGACGATCTATCGTCCGAGCGGCAAGAACACGGGAGCCGCCGTGGTCGTGTTTCCCGGGGGCGGCTATCGGATATTGGCGATCGATCTCGAAGGCACCGAAGTCTGCGACTGGCTCACGCCCAAGGGCATCACCTGTGTCGTCCTCAAGTATCGGGTTCCCGGCTCGGGCCCCTACTGGAACGACGAATGCAATTGCAGGCGCGACCCCGCGGAACCGATGGCCTTGCAGGATGCGCAACGGGCGATCAGCCTGCTGCGCCAACAAGCCAGCGCCCTCGGCATCGATCCACACAAGATCGGCGTCATCGGCTTCTCCGCCGGCGGTCGCATAGTCGCCGACGTCAGCAATCATGCACGGCGCAGCTATCGACCTGTCGATGCGGCCGACCTTCAAAGCGCGAGACCCGATTTCGCCATCGCGCTTTATCCCGGCCATCTCTGGAAGAACCCGGGATTGACACTCGATCCTGGCGTAAAGATCGACCCGCATGCCCCGCCCACGCTCATCATCCAGGCGGAGAACGATCCCACCGACGATATCCGCGAGTCGCTTACCTACTACCTCGCACTCCAGCAGGCGAACGTCCCGGTAGAGATGCATCTATATGCGAAGGGAGGCCACGCTTTCGGTTTGCGAAAGACGGCCGACCCCATCACCGGATGGCCGTCGCTGGCGGAACGATGGATGAGCACGATCGGCATCGTTCCTTCTGTCGGACCTTAGGACATGGAAGGTGACGGACGGGGTTTCCGGAAGGTCAACCACAAGGCGGAAAGAAGGAAATAAAGGCCGCCGAAGCCTGCGTACGGCGCGAGCTGCGCGAGACCCGGCGCCGCGCCGAACGACTGGATGATGAAGATGACACCGGCGAGCGCGGACTGACCGCCGCTGATCATCATGAACACCTGGCCGCCGAGTTTGCGGCGGTGGATGCCGACGGCCAGCTGGAAGAGCCCGGCCAGCAGTGCCCATGCGCCGAATACCAGCACACCGCCCGCGTTTCCCCGCAAGACGAACGCGACGGCCATGACCACGGCCGTGATCACGCTGACGAGAGCGTTGAATTTCTGGCCGGGATTGGCCTGCAAGCCACCGCTTCGGCGGGCATCGAGGATGTTGGCGAGTGCGTCCCAGGCGGGATAGACGACCAGCAACACCGCTGCGAGAGCTATGGGTGCAGGCGCTGACAGGAGTACCGCGGCCACCCAGGCGAAGGCGACGCCCGCGCGCAGGTAGTAGAAGGATCGGAGGGAATTCATGGGATAAGTCCTTGGAAAGTCGACACACCCTACTAGTAGGTAGGCAAGGCGTCAACTTCATCCAGATGAATCTTTGTTTATTAGCTTTCCCCCTCGAGGATGCCCCGGCAGCTACCTACCACATGGTAGAATAACGTCATGAGCACCCAACAAAAACTCATCGATTCAGCACGTTACCTCATCCAGACGCGCGGCTATAACGGCTTCAGCTACGCCGATGTCGCCCAGCAGGTGCAGGTACGAAAGGCGAGCATCCACCACCACTTTCCGGCCAAGGCCGATCTCGCCCGGGCGGTGGTGGAGGAATCCCGCGCCTTGATCGTCGCGCAGACACGGACGCTCGATGACGGCGTCTTCGACCCCGAAGAACAACTCCGCTTCTACACCGGGTATTGGGAGCGGTGTATCGCCGACGCGTCCGCTCCGTTCTGCGTCGCCGGCATGCTCGCCAGCGAACTGCCGACCCTCCCCCCCGACCTGGCCGATAACGTGCGCGCGCATTTCCGCGACTTGTCGAATTGGCTGGAAACCGTATTGACCAAGGGAGCGCAACTCGGCCTTTTCGAACTGCGCGGCTCGGCCCGCCTGGAAGCGGAATCGTTCATGTCGATGGTTTATGGCGCGATGCTTACCGCGCGTGCGTACGGCGACCCGAAGGTGTTCGCGGACATCGTCGACGGCGGCTTGAAGAAGCTCTTGCGTCATTCCGCAGGCTGAAGGCTAACTTCGCCTCCCGCCATTATCGTCGCTCGATCGATTATCAGGACACCCAATTAGTCAATCGCGAAACGATATGCCAGCCAGCCGCGTCGCGAGACATCACCAATGTGGTTGATCCGGCGCAAAGCCTTCCGCAGTAGTACACATAGGTCACATCGTAATTTCCATCCGGCCGCCGCAGTGGAACATCGATGTGGTAATGCATGGGACCGTTGGGTGTGTCCGCCGCACCAGCGGGTTTCGGTGCCTTGCTTCCGGGAAGCACATCGATCCCATCGGGGTGGAAACGCGACAAGACGGCCGCGGGCGGGTCGACCGTCTTTCCGTCACCCGCATTGACCGTGACATACCATCGGCTTTTCGGCGTAGAAGGGCCTGGAACCTTCGGCACCAGGTCGCTGAGGACGGCGATCCATAGCGATGGCAGATCGGTCGGCGGGTGTCGCCCCGCCTCTTCACGAGCCTTGGCGATCGTCTTGGCCTTGAGCACCTCCTCGCTCACGTTACCGGTCGCGGCACATCCATCACGGTGCTCGTAACGCGCGCACACCTCGCCTGTGTTTTCATCGATGGTCACGATGAAACCTTCACCATCGCCGGGCCTGACCAGTGTGATCCATTGCCCGATGCTCGCATCGTAGCCTTGCGGACTGACGATCACGTCTCTTACGCCGGGCACCTGACGGGCCACGGCGGAACTGGCTGAAAGAGCATCCATCGGTGACAGCCAAGGCGGCGGTTCGGCAAATGCCGGTGCCGCCGCCAAAACACCCAGCAACAATACCCCAAGCTGGACAGAGGCCCTCGAACCGGTCGTCGCGTTCATGACTTTTGCAAGCTCCGTGCCCTCCCCAGGGCATCAAGTGGGAGCATAGCTCACAAACATTTGTGCATTGCCGCTCATCCTGAACTGGCGAAGCCATCACGCCGACGCTCGCATCATTCGTAGCCAACTCATCATCCCCGCCCGTGGCGGGCCGCCGCGATGAAACACTCCTGGTCAAATGGGTGTGCACGATCCGAACCTGACTGGCAGCGACGCGAATTCCTCCGTCGTGGTATCGCCGCCGCCGGAGGGCTCGGTCTCGCCAGCGTCGGCGGCACGCTGGGCTTGTCCAGTCTGTTCGCCGAGCCCGCCGCCGCGCAGAGCGTGCCACCCGTCGAAACGATCGTGCGCGCACGCCGCGAATTGATCATGTTCCACGGCCAGTCGAACGCCATGGGCACCGGCGGAAATCCCGCGCTCACCCTGCAACAGGCGTATGCGAACGTCGGTTTCAACGGCGGCGTGCGTCCCGGCATCGATCCGGCTGCGATGACCAGCCTGATCCCCCTTGTGGAATACGACGGTGGTCACGGAACCGGCGGTGAGGTCGGCACCAATGCGTGCGCCGACGGATTGGTGGAATACACCGCCAGCCTGGGCGCTATTCCGTTCGCCGCGCAATACAGCCGCTACAGCGCCTTTACCAGCGGCGAGGGAGGCCGGCCCATCGGCTACTTCGCGAGCTTCCTCGATGACGCGAACCTCGGTGGCTACCAAGGATGGAACGACAGCCAGCTACGCCTCAAGGCGATGTTGTCGTTGATGCGCGCCGAAGCGCAGGTCGAAGGCGGAAGCATTGGTTGGTTGGCCACGACATGGCAACAGGGTGAAGCCGATTCCACCGGGCTTACCGAGACACGCGAGAGTTACAGGAGCAAGCTCATCGCGCTGGAACGCTGCCACTGGTTGAAGCTTTGCCAGGTCGACTTGCCCGAGCAAGGCTGGCGTCCGTTATGGCTGGTGGCGCAGGTATCCAGCCATAACAGCTACGGCACTGCCAGCATGGCCTTCTGCAATCCATTCATCGCGCTCGCACAGCGCGATGCATGCCTTGCCAGCCCCTATCTGCGAATGACCAATCCGCAATACCTCTTCGACTATGCGGATGAATCGGCGCTCGGCCAGCCGATGCTGCACCTGACCAATGAAAGCCACCGTTGGCAAGGCCGGTACTTCGCGCGCGCCCTTTACCAGCTGATACAGGATCGAACGGCAGGCGTTGCGCTGCGCAATCCATCGCTGGACATGGTCCAGGCCATCGTCGTGAACGCGCGCACGATCTTCGTGGTGTTCAACGTTCCTGCTGGGATACTGACGCTGGATACGAGCTGGGTCACGGCGACACGCAACGACGGCCTGGACGTGCGCGATGCCGGTGGGGCCATCGTGCCGGCCAGCGGAAGCGACGACAACCTGATCGAGTCAGTGCGCGTGATCGCCGGGAATACCTTGCAGCTGCGTCTCAAGGCCGACCTTCCGCCAACCGCAAGCATGATCAGCCTGGGCTGGGGCGATCCTGCCGAACCTGCGCCGATAGCGGGCCGGCTCGGTGGTCCGCGGAGCAATATCCGCGACAGCGCCGGCGATATCGATACCTACGTGGCCAGCGATGGAACGACGCGGCCCATGCACAACTATGCGCTCGTGGGCGACGTCGCCCTGTCATGAAAGGCAGCACGGCGAAAGGCGGGAGCACGGTCGCTCCCGCCGGTTCACACGGACGATCGTTTCTCAGCGAACCGATTTGAACGCGGCACGCAGTTCTTCGGCGAAGATCTGCGGTTGTTCCCATGCCGCAAAGTGCCCGCCCTTGCTCACCTGGTTGTAGTAATACAGGCTCGGATAGGCCTTCTCGCTCCAGCTCTTCGGCGCGCGGTAGATTTCATGCGGGAAGACCGTGATGGCGACGGGTACCTTGATTTCGGTAGTCCGCTGCGTAACGGAACTGAAGTTGTTGTTGTTGTTTTCCCAGTAGAAGCGCGACGACGACGCACCGGTGTTCGTGAGCCAGTACAGCGTGATGTCGTTGAGCATCTCGTCCCTGCTCAGCACACGTTCGGGCACGCCGTCGCTATCGCTCCACTGCGCGAACTTTTCGTACATCCATGCGGCCAATCCGGCCGGCGAATCGGAGAGCGAATAGCCGATGGTCTGCGGACGCGTGACCATCATCGCGCCGTAGGCAGCGTTGCGGCCAAAGAACGTGCTCAGCGACTGGTAGGCCTCTTTCTCGTCGGGGGCCAGGCCCGCCGGTGCCGGGTCGCCGCTGTTGATGGCCTTGGCGAGGTCTCCCGGTACGGTCGCGGGCATGTTCAGGTGAATGGCGAGCAATCCTTTCGGCGCCTGGCGGGCCAGCGCGTCCGAGATCACCGAACCATGGTCACCACCCTGCGACACGTAATGCGTGTAGCCCAGCCGCTTCATCAGCACGTCCCAGGCGCGTGCCGTGCGGTCGGGGCCCCAGCCCAGGGCCGTCGGCTTGCCGGAGAAGCCGTAGCCGGGGATGGCTGGGATGACCACGTCGAAAGCGTCCTCCGCGCGGCCACCGTAGGCCGTGGGGTCGGTCAATGGGCCGATGGTCTTGATGAACTCGAAGGGCGAGCCCGGCCAACCGTGGGTCAGGATGACGGGAAGCGCGTTGGGGTGGCGGGAGCGGACGTGGATGAACTGGATGTCGACGCCATCGATCGTGGTGACGAACTGCGGTAGGGCGTTGAGCTGGGCCTCGGCCTTGCGCCAGTCGTAACCCGTGCCCCAATAGCGGACCAGTTCCTGGACGCGAGCCAGTTGGATGCCCTGGGAATCGTCCTTCACCAGCTCCTTGTCCGGCCAGCGCGTTTCCGCGATGCGGCGGCGCAGGTCGTCGAGTTGCTCCTGCGGAACATGGACGTGGAACGGGCGGATGCTCTCGTCGACCTTGGTTGTCTTGGCCGTGGCATCCGCCGCTTGATCGAAAGCGGCGGCAGGCTGCGCGTAGAGTGTCGGCGCAAGCATGGCGAAGCCCAGGGCGACAGCGAGCGCGCGCTGGGTGAAGGAAGGTTTCCGGAACATGTGTGCGTGTGCGGCTGACATCGTCGTTCTCCTGTGGGCTTTTCTGGATTGCGGACGCCCGGCTTGCTTGCCTCGACGTGTGGGCAGTCTATGAAGGCCGTTCCGTTCCGATGGTGTCCAGGAATGGACGATTTGAAACGATGTGTATCTCAAGGCGCGCGGATACAAATGGATACAAATGCATTGCCCCGCCGCGCGTTGCCCACGTCACGGTGTTTCACTCGAAACACCAATACGTCGACCGAAAGCACGCTAGGATCGGGCAGTCAAACGCCGCCCAGGCCACGGATCGAGCAGGCAGGCAGCCTTTACCAGAGAAAACCGCCATGCAGAACCTACTGTTGCAGACCACCATCGAAGGGGACCCCGACGACTGGAACATCTCGCGTTTCAGTCACCTGAAGGCGTTCCTGGAGAACCTTCGTGACGACGACGGGCGGCCGGCCTTCCGCGTCACCGCCCGCAACCGCGACCCACTCGGAAAGGCCGACTCCGTCCTTTCGCGACTCCACGAGTCGGACGTCCATCAGTTATGGCTCTTCGCCGTCGATACCGGTGATGGTCTTACCGACGAGGATTGCGACGGGATAAGCCAGTTCCGCCGGCGCGGTGGCGGCATGATGGTGACCCGGGACCACATGGACCTCGGCAGTTCGATATGCACGCTCGGCGGGGTAGGTGCGGCGCACCACTTCCATACACGTAACCCCGACCCGGACCCGAGCCGGTGCTGCGTCGACGACCGCGCCACCACCTATATCTCGTGGCCGAACTATCACTCCGGGGCGAACGGCGATTACCAGCATGTGCAGCCCGTCGGCGACGTGCATCCCGTCCTGCGCGATCCGCAGTCGGAGGAAGGTTTCATCCGCTACCTGCCCTCACACCCTCACGAGGGTGCGGTCGGTGCTCCTGCAGGGGACGAGACCAGCCGGGTGATCCTGCGAGGGCGCAGCCAGGCCACGGAAAGGGAATTCAACCTGGCGGTAGCGTTCGAGCGTTCCGACCAGGGTGGCCGGGCCATCGCGCAGTCGACGTTCCATCATTTCGCGGACTACAACTGGGATACCTCCGCCGGTAGCCCTTCGTTCGTATCGGAAGCACCCGGTGACGGAATGATCCGTTTCCCGGAAGCCTTACGCTCCACCCACCAGTACGTCCGGAACGTCGCCTTCTGGCTTGGTGGCGCCGATGAGAGGCTCGTATGAATATCGTCGTCATCGGTGGGCGGGGTCTCGTCGGCCGGAACATCGTGGATCGTCTGCGAGCGCAGGGCCATGACGTGACGGCCGCGTCGCGTGCCACCGGCGTGGACGTGATCACAGGTACCGGCCTCGATCAGTGCCTCGCCGGTGCCGAGGTCGTGATCGATGTCAGTAACTCGCCCACCTTCGACGACGTGGCCGCGTTCGAGTTCTTCGAGGCGGCCGCCATCCATCTGCTCGAAGCCGAAGCCCGGGCCGGGGTAAAACACCATCTTTCGCTATCGATTGTCGGCACGCACCGGTTGGCGGCCCTCGGCAGCGACTACCTGCGCGGCAAGGCGTTGCAGGATCGCCTGATCAGGGAATCCGGCATTCCCTTCACGATCGTGCACGCGACCCAGTTCTATGAATTCCTGGTCGCTATCGTCACGTCGGCCGTGCGCGACCAGACGGTCCACCTGCCGCCCGCTTATATCCAGCCTGTCGCGTCCGACGAGGTCGCGGCGTTGATGGCTGACCTCGCGGTTGGCGCGCCGCTCAATGGTTCGATCGAGGTGGCGGGTCCCGAGCGCGATCGCATGTCGCAACTCATCCAGCGGTTCGTCGTCGATATCGAGGCGCCGTGCGATGTGGTCGCCAACGTGCAGGCGCCTTACTTCGGCGCCACCCTCGATGAGCTGACCCTGGTGCCGCATGGCGATGCGCATATTGGCGGGGTGGGCTTTCAGGCGTGGTGGCAACAGTCGGAATTTGCCCGCGTCAGTTGGTGATGACGTAGGGTTACGGCTCGGCTTCGCCATCGTGGTGGCTTGGGCTCGAGGCATGGGAGTCGTTGGTCGCCACCCTGGTCGCTAAGTCCTCGTCCGGCCTACGCCTCCCTGCGGAATCGCTCCCAGGGTGACGCCCAACGACTCCCTTCCGGCTCGTGACGGGGGCTTGTTGGAAAGCATGGAATGAGCTTCTGCGACGGCCTAGAACCTGTGGCGCGGACCCTCCAGCCACGATTGCAGCTGTTGGTTATCCATTCCTCTTCCGAGTTTCCCATCCATATATCGCCACGCGTTCTCATGATGCTCGGCGTCAAGTGAATCGATGCAATCCTTGGCAAGGATGACATCAAGGTCGCGTTGATATGCGTCGACCACCGTCGTTCGGATACAGGCGTGTGTGTTCACGCCAGCGATGACCAGTTGGTCGCACTCGAGACGTTCGAGAAGTTCGTCAAGAGGCGTCCGGAAAAAGGCGCTATATCGATTCTTCAAGATGAGGTAATCGATATCCCTCTGGTCTAGTTCCGGCAAAATCGCAGCGCCCGGCGTTCCACGAATGACTACCTTCGTCTGGTTCCTTCGTACTTCCAGCGAAGCATCACTCAGATCTGGCGAGAACTCCTGTCGAATCCAAATAACGGGACAACCTGCCGCACGCGTGATAGCCACTAATGAGTTTGTCCGGCTTACCAGTTCAGCCCTGCGGCTGGCCAGCCGCGGATGGGCGAAGAAATCCACCTGCATGTCGATGATGAGAGCGGCGACCGTCATGATGGCTGGACCCGGTGTGTTCGTGCAGATTATCCATAATCCGATCCTTGGGCGATCACTTGGCGGGTGCTATGCGATCCACGGCCAGGTTCAATGCCAGCACGTTGACGCGCGGTTCGCCGAGTACGCCGAACTGGCGGCCTTGCGTGTTGGCGGCCACCAGTTCGCGGACCTTCGCTGGGTCCACATTCCGCATGCGGGCCACACGGGCGACCTGGTATTCGGCGGCGGCGGGGCTGATCTCGGGGTCGAGGCCGCTGCCTGATGCGGTGACCAGGTCGACGGGAACGGAGGCGTCGTTCGATGGGTCGACCTGCTTCAGCGCGTCGATTCGCTGCTTCACCGCATCGGTGAGGGCGGGGTTGGTCGGGCCCTGGTTGGAGCCGGACGACGAGGCGCCGTTGTTCGGATTGGGCGTCGTGGCCGAGGGGCGACCCCAGAAATACCTGGGCTCGGAGAACGCCTGGCCGATCAACGTGGAGCCGATCGTCTTGCCATCCTTCTCGACCAGGCTTCCATTGGCCTTCGCGTGGAACATCGCTTGGGCCAGGCCGGTGGCCGCCAGCGGATACAGGATGCCGGTAAGTACCGTCATGGCGATGAAGAGTACGACGCACTGCCTGATGAGTTTTTTCATGACCCTGCCCTCTTAGAACGTGCCCTGGAACATGACGAAGCCACGTGTCCCGCCGACGTTGCGTGTGTCGCTGGCGTTCACGAAGTTGGACACACGGTGATAGAACGCGTCGTCCGTGGCGTGGGTCACGCCACCGCTCACCGACCAGTGTGCGGCGAACTGGTATTTGATCGTCGCCGAGTAATCGCTATAACTCGCATCACGCGCTCCATTGGAGAGTGGCGTGGCCAGCTTCGCGGTGTAGTGGGTATGTCCCGCGTGCAGCGCCAACGACCACGCGTCGGACAGCGGAAACGTGCCGTCCAGTTGGAGGTACCCCGTCCCCCGCGTATCGCCGTCGTAGCCCTGCTCCTTGTCGGCGGCGAAATAGTCCGTCAGCGACCGGTTGTATTTCAGGGTGAACTGGCGCCACGTCAGCGCGGCGTTGGCTTCGAGCGTGTTGAAGGACCGCGAGCGCAGGCCGGCCTCGTCGAGGTCCGCACCTGGATACATATAGCCGTACACGCCGACCCGCCAAGACCAGTCGGCGTCGATGGGGCGACCGAAGCTGGCGTACAGATCCAGTTCCATGGAACCGCCCGGATAGCTCTTGTCGCTGATGCTGGACGCCCACGTACCGGCGGCGAATCCGTTCGGGTTCGTGTAATCGGCGCCGCCCTGGATGGCGGGGTGGCCCCAGGTCTGGGTCAAACCACGGAACATGTAATCAGAAACCATCGCCACGTTGCCGGTCACCGGCGAGGCGTCCTGGGCCTGTGCGACCGAACCCAGGCTGAGGAAGGAGAGAACCGCCGAAGCGGCCGAGGAAACGATCTTCATTGGAATGCTCTAGATATGACGTAACGAATCAGATGCCGGCGTAGCCGCCAAGGGCGTAGTCGTCTTCGATGGGAGGATGTGCGGCAGCCACCGCGCGCGGCGGTAGCGGCGTGACGTTGCTTGCGACGTGCTCGGCGTGGGGCACCACGACACGGACTTCCATGTCGATGTCGTCGGTGTCTTCGATGAGAACGGTGAGCTTTACGGAATGCATGGGTGACCTCGGTTCAGGCCAGTCCGAACAGGACCAGCAACATGTCGATCAACTTGATGCCGATGAACGGAACCACGATGCCGCCCAGCCCGTAGACCAGCAGGTTGCGGCGCAGAAGCGCGCCGGCACCCAGCGCGCGGTAAGCGACACCTTTCAAGGCAAGCGGAATGAGGAAGATGATGATCAGCGCATTGAAGATGACCGCCGACAGGATCGCGCTCTGCGGCGTGGCCAGGTGCATCACGTTGAGCGCGTTCAACGCCGGATAGGTCGTGGCGAAAGCCGCCGGGATGATCGCGAAATACTTGGCGATATCGTTCGCGATGGAGAACGTCGTCAACGAGCCACGCGTGATCAGCATCTGCTTGCCGATGCCCACGATCTCGATCAACTTGGTCGGGTTCGAATCCAGGTCGACCATGTTGCCGGCTTCCTTCGCCGCTTGCGTGCCGCTGTTCATCGCCACGGCGACGTCGGCCTGGGCCAGCGCAGGCGCATCGTTGGTGCCGTCGCCGCACATCGCCACCAGGCGGTTCTCTGCCTGCATGTCGCGGATGTACTTCAACTTCGCCTCGGGCGTGGCTTCGGCCAGGAAGTCGTCGACGCCTGCTTCGGCCGCGATCGCCGCGGCGGTGAGAGGGTTGTCGCCGGTGATCATCACCGTGCGGATACCCATCTTGCGCATTTCGGCGAAGCGCTCCTTGATGCCGTCCTTGACGATGTCCTTGAGTTCCACGACACCGAGAGTGAGCGACCCATCGACGACGATGAGCGGGGTCGCGCCGCGACGGGCGACGTCCTCGGCCATGCGCTTGACCAGCGGCGGCAGGTGGCTGTCCTGCGATTCCAGGTAGCGCTCGACGGCATCCATCGC
The DNA here is from genome assembly GCF_041360655.1 of Luteibacter sp. RCC_6_2. NCBI lineage: Bacteria > Pseudomonadati > Pseudomonadota > Gammaproteobacteria > Lysobacterales > Rhodanobacteraceae > Luteibacter > Luteibacter sp. RCC_6_2. The sequence continues at coordinate 79,477 of NZ_JBFUPQ010000012.1, forward strand.
GCCCTTGCGGATATGCCGGGTGCCGACGTCGACGCCGCTCATCCTGGTTTGCGCCGTGAAGGGCACGAACTCGGCGCGTGCATCGACGGCGCGGCGCTCCCGTCCACCGATGCGCTTCGCGGCCAGCGTCACGATGCTGCGCCCTTCCGGGGTCTCGTCGGCATGTGAGGCCAGTTCGGCGGCTTCCGCCAACTCGCGCTCCTCGATGCCAGGCGCGGCGTGGAAAGCCACCGCCTGGCGATTGCCGAGCGTGATCGTGCCGGTCTTGTCGAGCAGGAGCACATCCACGTCGCCTGCCGCTTCCACGGCGCGCCCGGAGGTCGCGATGACGTTGGCACGGATCATCCGGTCCATGCCGGCGATGCCGATCGCCGAGAGCAACGCACCGATGGTGGTCGGGATCAGGCACACCAGCAGGGCGATCAGCACGGTCAGCGTGATGGGGTGGCCGATGCCCGCCGCCTGCACGCTGTAGATGGAGTACGGCAGCAGGGTGGCGCAGGCGAGCAGGAAGATCAGGGTGAACTTGGCCAGCAGGATCGTCAGCGCGATCTCGTTCGGTGTCTTGCGCCGCGAGGCGCCTTCCACCATCGAGATCATGCGATCGAGAAAGCTCTCGCCCGGATTGCTGGTGATCCGCATGACGACCCAGTCGGACAGCACCCGGGTGCCACCGGTCACGGCGCTGCGGTCGCCACCCGATTCACGGATCACCGGCGCGGACTCTCCGGTGATCGCGCTTTCGTCGACGCTCGCCGCGCCCACCACGATCTCGCCGTCGCCGGGCACGATGTCGCCCGCTTCCACGAGGACGAAATGACCGGTGCGCAGTTCGCTCGACGGCGTGAAGACGATCGGCGCGTCACGTTCGGCCCTGGCCAGCTTCTTCGCGGCCACGTCACGGCGCGATCCGCGCAGTGCATCGGCCTGGGCCTTGCCGCGACCTTCGGCCAATGCTTCGGCGAAGTTCGCGAAGAGCAGCGTGAACCAGAGCCACAGGCTCACCCAGAAGATGAATCCGGTAGGTGCTTCGCCATGCCCCGCCAGAGCCTGCACCCACAGGAGCGTGGTCAGGACACTGCAGACGAAGACGACGAACATCACCGGGTTGCGGAACTGCAGGCGCGGCGAGAGCTTGATGAAGGCGTCGCCCAAGGCGCGCGTCACCAGGGCGCGATCGAGACCGCGCCGTGTCGTGGTTGGATGATTCATGGATCAGTGCCCCGTGGCGGACATCAATTGCTCGGCGATCGGCCCGAGGGCGAGCGCCGGAAGGAAGGTGAGTGCGCCGACGACGATGACGACGCTCGCGAGCAGCACCACGAACAACGGCGTATGCGTCGGCAAGGTGCCGGCGGATTCAGGCACGTGACGCTTCGCCGCCAGCGATCCGGCCATCGCCAGCATGGCGATCGCCAACGGGTAACGTGCGAAGTACATGCAGATGGCCAGCAGCACGTTCCAGAACGGCGTGTTCGCCGAGAGGCCGCCGAAGGCGCTGCCGTTGTTGTTCGAGGCGGAACTCACCGCGTAGAGGATCTCGCTGAATCCATGCGCACCCGGGTTGGCGACGCCGGCGACACCGGCAGGCGTCATCACGGCGATGGCGGTACAGATCACCACCAGCGCGCAAGGCAGAAGCACGGCCAGGCTGGCCATCTTCATCTCGTGCGCCTCGATCTTCTTGCCCAGGTATTCCGGTGTGCGGCCGACCATCAGGCCCGCGATGAAGACCGCGACGACGGCGAAGGCCAGCATGCCGTACAAGCCGGAACCCACGCCGCCGAAAATGACCTCGCCCAATTGCATCAGCCACATCGGCACGAGGCCGCCCAGCGGGGTCAGCGAGTCGTGCATGGCATTGACCGCACCGCACGATGCGGCCGTGGTGATCGCGGCGAACAATCCGGACGAGACGATACCGAAGCGGGTCTCCTTGCCCTCCATGTTGCCGCCACTTTGCGTCGCCGAGGCATGCGCATCGATAGCCAGCCCGTGCAGCGCCGGGTTACCCGCCTGCTCGGCCGCCACCAGGCCGAAGGTCAAGGGCACGAAGATCACCAGCATCGTCGCGAGGATGGCCCAGCCCTGGCGGCGGTCGCCGACCATCACGCCGAAGGTGTAACAGAGCCCGGCGGGAATCAGGAAGATCGCCAGCATCTCGATGAAGTTGGAGAACGGCGTCGGATTCTCGTAGGGATGTGCCGAGTTGGCGTTGAAGAAGCCGCCGCCGTTGGTGCCCAGCATCTTGATGGCGACCTGCGAGGCGGCCGGTCCCATCGGAAGCACCTGCTCCTGCGTGGAAACATGCCTGACCACCGGCTTGCCGGCCGCATCGATCACGGGGTTGCCGTCGGTATCCTTCACCGGTTCGTCATACGCGGTGGCCTGCACCGTCGTCGCATGTTCGTACGGGTGCACGTTCTGGACGACGCCCTGCGAAACGAGTAGCAGGCTGATGACCAGCGACAGGGGAAGCAGGATGTAGAGGGTGGTCCGGGTCAGGTCGACCCAGAAGTTACCGAGCACCTTCACGCCCCGGCGCGAGAACCCCCGGATGACGGCAACGAGCACGGCGATGCCGGTCGCGGCCGAAAGGAAGTTCTGCACCGCCAGGCCCACCGCCTGGGTGAGGTAACTCATGGTCGATTCGCCGCCATACCCCTGCCAGTTCGTGTTGCTGGCAAAGCTGACGGCCGTGTTCATCGCGGAGTCCGGTGAAACCGCCGCGAAATGCTCGGGGTTCAGCGGCAACCACTGCTGCACCCGCTGGAGAACATAGACCGCGACCATGCCCAGCACGTTGAACAGCAACATGGCGAGCGCGTACTTCTTCCAGCCCATCTCCTCGCCCGGCTCCACGCCGGCCACGCGATAGACGAGCCGTTCGATACGTGCACCGAAACGCGTCACCTTGTTGGGTCCGTCCGCGAAGACGAGGGCCATGTACGAGCCGATCGGCTTGACCAGGAGAAGCAACACGGCGAGATAGACGGCGATCTGGATCCAGTCGTTCGCGCTCATTCGAACCACTCCGGCTTGAGCAGCGCCACGACCAGGTAGCCCGCGAGGGCGACGGCTATCACGCCGGCGATGAGGTAGGAAGCATTCATGTCGGCACCCTCAGCGGCGACCGAGCCGGTCGCAGATCATGAGGAAGCCGATGGTCGCCGCGGTCAGTACGACGATCAGGAGGACGTAGAGGATTTCCACAGGTTCACCCAGGTGAGGAGAGCTGCGGAATTATCGAAACGTGCGGATATCTTCGGTGTAAGGCGCGGAGAGGCCCGCGTAAATTCAGCGTAAATTCCTGCGCATAAAGTCGCGCAGGGGGGGAAAGTTCTGGTGGGAGCCGACCCTGTCGGCGATAGATCCTTGCCTCGAGCCCTTGTGGGAGCCGACCTTGTCGGCGATCCCGCGGTAGCGGGCCAGGTTGAGGCAAGCGCCTATCGCCGACAGGGTCGGCTCCCACCAAGCTTTCTTCTTATCGCTGGGGTTACAGGTTGCTGTAGAGGTTGCTCACGATCGTGCTGCCGAAGCCGCTCGCGTAATCCCAACCCGCGGCGGCCGTCTCGCCACCGTTACTGCCGGAGGTGATGTCGTGGTAGACGCTGGTGGGCACCTGGTACAGGTGCGGACCGGCGAAGCCGAGCGTGGAATGGCCCGCGAGCATGCGTGCCCAGGTGGCGGCGAACAACGGTGCGGAGAGGCTGGTACCGCCGTACTGTGCGTTGCTGCCGTTGACGATGATGATCGAACCGGAGTTCGGGTCCGCATCGAACGCCACGTCGGCGACGTCACGCGTGGTGCCGGTGCCCTTCGTCTGCCAGCTCGGCTTCGGCTCGACGGTGCTCGGACTGCCACCGGCATCGGCCCATAAGGTCTCACCCGCCCAGCTGCTTCCGGTGCCGGTGCTCAACGTCGTGCCACTGACGGCCACCACGTAGGGCGAGCTCGCGGGATAGCTCGGCGTCGTGCCACGCGGCGACTTGGTGCACTCGTTGGAACCGGAGTCACCCGTGGAGACGGAGAAAGTCTGCCCCTGCGAGACGCCCAGCGCGAAGATCTGGTCGTCCGCGGCCATCGAGCCGTCGTTGTAAGCGCTGGTTTCGCATTCGCCCAGCGACACGTTGATGACGCTGGCCTGGTTGTCGCTCACCGCCTTGTTATACGCGGCCGTCAATGCGCTGTTACTCAGCGAGTTCGCCGCATAGAAGATGAGCTTGCCCACGCCACCCGACATGCCCACGATGTCCTGGCTGTCGAGATCCCATTCAGGCGTACCGCTGGTGTCGGTGCCCGCCGTCCCGACCACGACCACCTGGGTGTTCACGGCGGGCAATCCATTGGCGGTGGTGAAGCTGGTCAGGTCCTTCAGCGGCTGGGTCATGTTGCCGTCGCTGATGATGCCCACGGTGACCGTCGCCGCCGTCGGTGTGCTGCCGACGTTGTAGATGGTCGGGAACGTGGTGGGATTGTGGCCGGTGACACCGGTAGTGGCCTTGGTACCGATCCGGTCGGCGGGCTTGATCATCGTGTGCGCGTGGTTGACCGTCTGCAAACCGACCACGGCGAGCACCGAGTCACCGAGCGCTGCGGGTACCTTGGCGTCGTCGATATTGGCGTAGGCGGCGCGGCCTTCCGCGTCATGTGCCTTGACCAGGCGCGTGGCGAAAGCGGATTGCGCGGCAGCCGCGTTGCCATCCGCCGAAACGACCAGCTTGTTGGAGGAAACGCTGATGTTGGTGAAGCCGGCCTTGCTGAGATGCGCGACCACGGCCTGCACCTGGTCGTCGCTCGGCGAGAACATGGCGACCGCGTCCGCCGGTTGCAGTGTCGCGTGGAACATCGGGCTGGACGGGTTATGCGCCGATGCGATGAAGTCATCGAGTGTCGCGCGGTTCTGCACCTTCAACACCACTTCGATATGGACCGGCGTAGCGGCATCCGCCAGGTCGGCGGCCGTCGCTGTCGTCGCGAGTTCGTGCGCGCGCGTGGCCGTGGCCGTCCAGGTCGTCGCCGCGCCCGCGGCCATCGCCGGTACACACACGAACGCACCTAGCACCGCACTCATCGCCACGCATAGCGAGGATTTCTTCATCTGCATGAAACGTCTCTCCCGTAAGCTGAGCCGAATCCCGATTGGGATATATGGTTCCGGTGACATCGTCACCGGACGCTGGCAGCTCGGCCCCTTGTCATTCCGTTCTTTTCCCCCCGGGCGAACTCCGTTTCAACGACAAAGCACCGCTCCCCACATCGACGCTAGCACAGGAAATCAGAGCGCCTGCATCAGGAAAATTCCTGTTCGTAGTGCGTTCGTTCATTCGCATTTCCTTGCGGCGCCGTGCGACGTTGACGTGCTTTATTATTTTCTCGAAAAGCGGTGTATAAGCGTAGGTATTTGCGACAGGCGCAACGATGAACATCACCCTCGACGAGATCCAGAACTTCATCGTGGTGGTCGACACCGGCTCCATCACGGCCGCCGCGCAGCAGCTCGAGCAGACCGTTTCCGCCGCGAGCCGGTCGCTGGCGAGACTGGAACAGAAGCTCAAGACCACCTTGCTCCGTCGCACCACGCGGCGCCTCGAACTTACCGATGAAGGCGAGGCTTTCCTGGAACGCGCCCGCGACATCGTCGCGGCGGTGGAGAACGCGGAAGAACAGATGGCGGCGCGGCAAGGCCGCCCGGCCGGACGCCTTCGCATCGATGCGGCCTCGCCCTTCATGCTGCATGTGGTGGTGCCGCTGATAGCGGGTTATCGCGAACGTTTTCCCGACGTGGAACTGGAACTGCACACCAGCGAGGGTTATATCGACTTGCTGGAACGTCGTACCGACGTGGCCCTGCGCATCGGACGGTTGAAGGATTCCACTCTACACGCCCGTCCGATCGGCACGAGCCAGGTGCGTTGTCTCGCCAGCCCGGCTTACCTCGCGAAGCACGGCCGGCCGCGCAAGGTATCGGACCTGCGCAAGCATGCGTTGCTCGGTTTCACCGAGCCCGAGTCGCTCAACGAGTGGCCCCTGCTGGACGAGGGCGGGCAGCGCGTGCGCATCAAGCCCACCATCGGCTCGTCCAGTGGGGAAACGCTGCGCCAGCTCGCGCTCGAAGGCAACGGTATCGTCTGCCTTTCCGACTTCATGACGCGCGGCGATCGCGAAGCCGGCACCTTGGTGCCCGTGTTGTCCAGGCACATCGCCGAGCTTCGCCAGCCGATCAACGCGGTGTATTACCGCAACACGGCCATCTCCGCGCGCATCGCCTCGTTCGTCACCTATCTCGCCGAGGCGATCGGGGATCACGGGTTCGACCGCTGAGCACCCGCGTCAGACGCCGGGCGGATTCGAGTCGATCACCTGCACCTTCGGCCCCGTGCCCGCGGGCTGGATGCTCTCATCGGTCGCAAGAAGCACCGAGCCCGGCGATAGCAGGGGCAGCACTTTTTCCATGAACTCACGTGGCACGGCCACGCGATCCACGAGCGCCTCGTCCACCACCTTGCCCGCTTCGTCGCCATGGCCGGGAATGCCGATGGTGATCCAGTTCGGCATGCGCAGGCCCGATCGCTGCGGCGCGTCGGGCATGTAGCCGGAAGCGACGATGAAGGCATGCGTGCCGGCCAGGGGATCGCGTACCTGTACCTGGCTGCGGCCGATCTCGATGCCGTTGCGGAACACGATGACCCGGCCATCGGCCACGCTCAACACCATGGAAATCGGCCCGGCCGGCGAGGCTTCCGGTGTCCATCGATACAGTTGCCCATTGGCCAGCGGCTCGAGGTTCAGGTCGGCGCCATTGCGGGGATCGATGGGAATGACGGCGGTGGGGTGCACCACGGTCACCGGTGCCGTGCCTTCCTCGGCCACCACCACGGTCATGCCCATGTTCGTCGCATCGAAGAGCAGCTTCGCGAACTCGGTCGGCAAGTGCACGCAACCATGCGATTCCGGGTAACCAGGAAGGCCGCCCGCGTGCAAGGCCACGCCATCCCAGGTCAGGCGCTGCTGGTACGGCATGGGTGCGTTGTCGTACTTCTTGGAGTGGTGGTCCTTGTCCTTCTGCAGGATCGTGAACACGCCCGTCGGGGTTTCATGACCCTTCTTGCCCGTGCTCACCGTGGACACGCCGATGAGGATGCCGTTGCGGTACGCATAGGCTTTCTGCTCGGTCAGGCTCACGATCACCGCCATCGGTCCGGGGGATGCGCCTCGTCCACCCCATATCCATTCACCGGGCTTCAAGGCCGAGGGTGGCGTATCGGCCGGACTCGACTGCTTCGCGCCCCAGATGGGTACGCTGGCCATGGCCGACGATGCGAGCGAGAGGGACAGCGCGAGGCCGGCGAGCAAGCGTTTCATGGGCGGCTCCTGATCCAGATGGCACGAGGTTAATCGGTGCCGGTATATCCGGGCGAGTACGGATCGTTCGCGATTTGGCCGACGCCGTCCTGCACCCGATGGCGCAGTTCTCCGGTGAGGATGCGAAGCATCGGCCCGCGTGCTCCCGGGAACCGTCTGGCAGGTCCGAACAGCGCGTCGCGGCACCAACCCAGGGTGGTGCGGTCGGATTGGAACAACGGCGTCAGCCAACGGCTCATGCGCTGGTATGCGCGAACGTGGGCGTGGCGCTTACGACGATAGGCGTCCAGCGCCACCGCGAGGTCGTCGCTGTGCGAAGCCAGCGCATCCGCAAGCGCGGCGGCGTCGAGCAGCGCCATGTTCACGCCCTGGCCGAGCTGTGGGCTCATCGCATGGGCGGCGTCACCGATGACCACGAGCGAGCCATGGTGCTGGCCTGCCCCGCCGTTCCGTAGCCCGCGATGGCGATCCTCATCCCTGCTCCCTTGGCTTTGCGACAGGATACCAAGTCATGTCGAAACCGCCCCCCGTCGTTCGACGAAAGGGAAAGCCTCCCACGGACCCAGGTGCACCGATGACCCTGAAGCTCTATGCCCACCCGTTCTCGTCCTACTGCCAGAAAGCCCTGGTGGCCCTCTACGAAAACGGCACGCCGTTCGAGTGGAAGCTCCTGTCACCGGAGCATCCCGAGATTTATGCGGAGTTCGCCGATCTTTGGCCGCTGAAGCGGTTCCCGGTCCTGGTCGATGGCCAGCGAACCGTCACCGAAGCCAGCACCATCATCGAATACCTGGACCTCCATCACCCTGGCCCGGCGCCGATGCTTCCCGAGGATCGCAAGGCGGCGCTCGAGGTCCGCGGCATGGATCGCTTTTTCGACAACTACGTGTCGACGCCGCAGCAGAGGATCGTGTTCGACGCGCTGCGCCCGGAGGGCAAGCACGATACGCACGGCGTGGCCGAGGCGCGCGAGATGCTCGACACCGCCTACGCCTGGCTCGACCGTCACATGGCCGGCCGCGAATGGGCCGCCGGCGAACGCTTCAGCCTGGCCGACTGCGGGGCCGCCCCGTTCCTTTTCTATGCCGACTGGACCCACGCGATCGATCCGCGATTCGCGCACGTGCATGCGTACCGCCGACGACTGCTCGCCCGCCCCTCGTTTGCCCGCGCCGTCGACGAGGCCCGCGTCTACCGTCCGTTCTTTCCGCTGGGCGCACCCGACCGCGATTGACCGAAGGAGATCGACATGACCGACCAAACCCTCGCCCCCGCCGCCGACCTGGCCGCGCGAAATACGTTCCGCATGCCCAATGAAAGCACCGAATACCGCGCGGCACGCAATGCCCTGCTCGCCGAGGAAATCGAGCTGCGCCGGCATATCGAACGGGTGGCCGTGCAACGGCGTGCCCTGCCCCCCGGTGGCGAAGTGCGCGGCAACTACCGCTTCATCGGACAACACGGCCCGGTCGACTTCGCCGCGCTGTTCGGCGACAAGTCGACCCTGGTGACGTACAGCTGGATGTTCGGGCCGCAACGCGAGCGCCCTTGCCCGATGTGCACCTCCCTGCTCAGCGCCTGGGACGGCGAGGCACGCGACATGGAGCAGAACGTCGCCCTGGCGGTCATCGCGCGATCGCCGTACGAACGCATGCAGGCCTTCGCGCGCGAACGCGGCTGGCGGCACCTGAAGCTCTATTCGGATGCCAACGGCGAGTTCAGCCGCGACTACCACGCGATCGGCAAGGAAGGTGGCGACGAGCCCGCCTTCAACGTCTATACCAAGCGCGACGGCGTGATCCGTCATTTCTGGGCGGGCGAGATGGGTTTCGAGACAGCCGACCCCGGCGAAGACCCGCGCGGCGCGCCCGACCTCATGCCCTTGTGGACGGTGATCGACTGCACGCCGGAAGGACGCAAGCCGACGTGGTATCCGAGCCTCGATTACCCCGGCTGACAACACAAAACGTCCAGGCTGGACTTGGTGTATCGGCGCGGGGATCATGTCGCGCATGACCGATCACCTTTCCTCTTTCGTCCCGGTGGCCGATGCGATCGCCGCCCTGCTACGCCCACATGCGGAAGTGGTGATCCATGACCTCGCGTCCGGCCGCATCCGTCACATCGCCAATCGCCTGTCCCGCCGCGAACCAGGCGATGCCTCGTTGACGGATATCGACGACGTGATAACGCTGGACCAGCCCGTCATCGGTCCCTATGCGAAGACGAACGGCGACGGCCGGTCGCTGAAATCGGTGACCGCCGTCCTGCGCGACGGCAGGCGCAAGCCCGTGGGGCTGCTCTGCATCAATCTGGACGTGAGCATGTTCGAGGCCCTGCAATCGGTTTCGAGGGATTTCCTTCGCTTCGCCGACACCAGCGAGCGGCCTTCGGCGCTGTTTCGCGGCGATTGGCGCGAAGAGATCAACGACGTCGTGGGCCAGTTCCTCGTCGATCGGGGCACCACGCTCGCGGCGATGAGCCTCGCCGAGCGGGAGGCGGTCGTCGCCACGCTGGAATCCCGGGGCTTGTTCGACGTGCGCAACGCCGCGGCCTACATCACCCAGCTACTGGGCCTGTCTCGCGCGACCTTGTACAAGACGCTGAAAGTGGTGCGCCAGGCGTCGTGAACCCGCGCGCTCACCGAAGCTGGCTGTCCTTGCTCCCACGGCGGTTGTAGCCGGTGAACGCCGCGTCTTCGCGGTCGGCCGCTTCCTGGCACACCACGCACAGGCGCACGCCCGGCACGGCCAGGCGGCGCGCCTCGGGGATCGGCTTGTCGCACTCCTCGCAGCGCTCCAGGCTCGGCCCTTTCGCAAGGCGGCTGCGGGCGCGCTTCACCGCGTCGTCAACGGTGGCGTCGATCTGGTCCTGCACGGCGGTATCGCCCGCCCATCCGGTTGCCATGGGTCACCTCCAGGCGCGTTGGCTCAGATGCACCGATATGGTGGCAAGTCCTTGGTTTTAAAGGCGTGAAGCACGGGCTTCCGACCGCGATCCGGCATCAGCCGGCCGCTCTCGGTTCATCGTACAAACCAAACTCCGTGATGCCGGGCTGCCTTCCGGCGGCGCTGAGCCTGACGCGCCTCGCCGTCGTACGAGCCACCTCGTGGAACTGGTAGTGCGCGGGCGTGGTACCGGAAACCACTTCCACCCACGCGCCGTCGCGCTCGACTTCCACCTTGTACGACGCGATGCGGCTCGTATCGCCATAGTCCTCGTCGTGAAGCGGTTCCACGATGGACAAGGTGTTGAACGACACCGGCGCATCGAAACGCACTTCGATCCAGCCCTCGTTCTTGCCGCGATCGGCGAGCCAGTAGGTGCGGAAATTGTCGTCGAACGCCTGGTCCGGGCCCACGGCCTCGTCGCTCGCACTGGCCCATGCCGGTTTTCCGGCGGCGAGATCCGGCGTGGTGATCGTGACCGAACGCCCGATCTTCGGTGCGGGGCCGCCGTTCTTCCATAGCGCGCCGATCTCGGCCAGCCGCGCCACGGCGTTGTCGTCGAAGCGGCCGTCACGGTTCGGCGCCACGTTGAGGATGAGGTTGCAATGGTTGTTATTGAACGGCTTCAGCCATTCCTCGACGATGGTCTTCGCCGACGCGAGTTCCGAGGTGGGATAGGCCTTCTTCCAGAACCAGTCGCTCTGCAGGGTCGTACCCGATTGCGAGGGCACGGGACTGTCCGACGGGATCTTCTGCCCCGCGTGTTGCTCGTACTGCTTGATGTCGGTGTAGTAGAGCGCCGTGCCCGGATAGCTGCCCGCGTTGTGATCGGTGAGAAGGCAATCCGGCTGCAGCGATTTCACCAGGTCGTAGATCTCGCGATACGGCAACTCGGCGTACGAGATGCGTGACCAGGATGCGTTCCAGCCATCGAGGATCAACGCGGTGAGCGGGCCGTAGTTCGTCAGCAATTCGGTGATCTGCGCCTTGATCAGCGCGATCTTCTCCGGCGTGACCGTGCGCGCGCGGATGTCCTGGCGCAGGTCGAGGATGGAGAAATACAGGCAGACCTTGAGTCCCGCCTTGCGAAACGAATCGACGTAGCGGCGCACGACATCGTGCGGGTACGAGGACTGCATGACGTTGGCGCTGCCGGTCCGGGTCGGCCACAGGCAGAAGCCGTCATGATGCTTGGTGGTGAGGCAGGCGTAGCCCATATGGGCGGACTTCGCGGCGCGCGCCCATTGGTCGGTGTCGAGGTGCTTCGGATCGAACAGCTTCGGAGACAGCGTGGGATCGCCCCACTCCCGTTCCTCGAACGTGGCGAGGTTCAAGTGGATGAACATGCCGAAGCGGAGATCGAGGAAGGCCTGTTGCAGCGCCAGGAGGCGGTCCGGGTCCACTGCCACGTGATCCCTCGCCACGGGTGAAGGCGTCGCCGCCATCGTCCTTACCGCGGGCCAGAGGCCACTGCTGAAGGCGCCGGCGGCGGCCAATGCCTTCGCGAACTCTCGTCGATTCAATGGACCCACTCCCCGGCTGGCGTGACGTTCGACTCTCGCCGCGTGGACGGCTCATGTCAACGCGACCGCGTCACACCACCGGGCATGCACGACGATCAGGTCGCCGCCGCCTTCATCGCGGCGATGTCGAGCCGGGTCATGTGCATCAGGGCAGCGACGGAGCCGGGGTTCTGCACCAGCTCCTCGATATTTTCCGGGATAACCTGCCACGACAAGCCGTACTTGTCCTTCAGCCAGCCGCCGGCCTGGGCGCGTGGGTCGCCCCCCGCCGATAGCTTTTCCCAGAAACGATCGATCTCGGCCTGGTCGTGACAGTGGACGACGAGGGAAACCGCCTCGTTGAACTTGAACGTCGGCCCGCCGTTGAGCGCGGTGATGGATTGGCCGTCCAGTTCGAAGGCGACCGTCATCACCGAGCCCTCCGGCCGGCCTGACACCGCCGACGCTTCCTTGGAATAACGTGTCGTGCCGACGATCCGCGAGTTGGGGAAGATCGAGACGTAGTAGTTGGCGGCTTCCTCGGCCTCGGTGTCGAACCAGAGGAAGGGCGTGATGCGCTGGAAACGACGGGACATGGGATTCTCCTGCGTTCGGTGGGCTTTCCCTCGTTCGTCGAACGGGGATACACCAAATCGACAACGCGCGGGTCGTGCCATGCAAGGCATCACCCCCGCCAACGCGCTAGGCTGCCCGCCATGACCCTTCCCGGCCCCTACCCCGGCGACCGCGCGGCCAGCGGCGATGCCGTCGATTGCGGCGATGCCGCACGCCGCTGGACCCTCGTCGCCGCCATCGTCGGCTCCGGCATGGCCTTCGTCGACGGCACGATCGTCAATGTCGCCTTGCCCGCCATCCAGAAAGCCCTGGACGCCACCACGGCGGACGCGCAATGGGTGATGGAAGCCTACGCCCTGCTCTTGTCCGCCTTGCTGCTGGTCGGTGGTGTACTGGGCGACCGCTTCGGACGCCGTCGCGTGTTCATGATCGGTACGACGATATTCACACTGGCCTCACTGGTTTGTGCCGCGGCACCGGACATAGCCGCCCTTATCGGCGGGCGCGCCATCCAGGGTCTTGGCGCCGCCCTCCTCGTACCCGGCAGCCTCGCGCTCATCAGCAGTGCGTTTCCCAAGGAGCGGCGAGGCGCCGCCATCGGCACCTGGTCCGCCTTCAGCGGTATCACGGCGGCGGCCGGGCCGGTGCTTGGCGGATACCTGGTCGAGCATGTGTCCTGGCACTGGGCCTTCCTGATCAACCTGCCGCTCGGCGTGGCACTCGTGGCGATCTGCTGGTGGCGGGTGCCCGAGAGCCGTGGCGGCCTGGCCAGTGGCCAGCTCGACGTCAGTGGCGCCGTCCTTGCGACCTTGGGATTGGCGGGCGTCGTTTTCGCGTTGATCGAAGGGCCGCTGCGCGGATGGTCCGCCCCGTCGGTCGCCGGCGCCGCCTGCGTAGGCGTGGCGGCACTCGTCGCCTTCATCCTGGTGGAACGCCGCGCAACCACGCCGATGTTGCCGCTGAACCTGTTCCGCAACCGCGACTTTTCGGCGGCCAACGCACTGACCCTGCTGCTATACGCCGCGCTGGGTGGAAGCCTGTTCTTCGTCCCCCTGAACATGATCCAGGTGCAAGGCTACGGCGCGACCGGCGCGGGGGCCTCCTTGCTGCCCATGATCGTGATCATGTTCACCCTGTCTCGTTGGACGGGACAGCTGGTCGACCACGTCGGCGCCCGGCTGCCGTTGATGGTGGGACCGCTCGTGACCGCCGCCGGCTTCGTCCTGTACGCATTGCCCGGTGTTGGCGGAAGCTATTGGACGACGTTCTTTCCGGCCAGCTGCGTGCTCGGGTTGGGCATGAGCATCGTCGTCGCTCCTCTCACCACCACGGTGATGAATGCCCTCGATCCCTCGTTGGCCGGTACCGCTTCGGGCATCAACAATGCGATATCGCGCACCGCCGGGTTACTCGCCATCGCGGTGTTCGGCGTGGTGCTGACCGAGGTGTTCAACGCCACGCTGGATACCCGGTTGGCGACGTTGAACCTTGACGGCGACACCGTGCATGGCATCGTGGCGCAGCGCGCGAAGCTGGCCGGCATTCAAGTGGCGAATGCCGACGCGCGACACGCCATCGGAGAATCCTTCATCGCGGGCTTCCGCGCGGTGATGCTCTTTTCGGCGGCCTTGTCGGTACTCTCGGCCCTGGTGGCGGCGCTCGGCCTGAGTCGCAGGCAGGCGACGGTCAGCGCCTCCGTCGATGGCGACCTTCAACGATAGGCGACGTTTACCGTGACACTCGCATTCGCGGAGCCAGGGGCGAGGGGCTTTCCGGTCGTGCGGTAGCGGGCCCGGAAGCCGTAATTCCGGCCTTCTTGTACCGCGCTCAGAATGAGCGGAGCGGCGCTGTTGGGAATGGCCTGGGTATCGGGATCGTCGCTACGGATTTCCACGGCGACGCCCGTCGCGGCACCGCTACCGGTGAGCTTGAACAGGGTGGCATCAGCCTCGTCGGCCGCGCCGGCAAAGGTCAGGAGTATCTGGGTGGCGTTCGTGCATCCCGTGGCGACCAGCTGCTGCGTGGCCCAATGACTGCTTCCGGCCACGGCGAGCGTGCCACCTTCGACGTTGCCTATCGGGAAGACCAGTCGGCGCGAGGCGAAAGCACAGGTGGGCCGCTGCGGTTCCACGCGCGCATCGAGCAGGTCGGTCCATACCTGGGCTTGGCCGTCGTAACCGGCCCGGGCCAGGGTGCCCCTCGTCAGGGAACCACCTTCGAGGATCGGCCCCGTCTTGATGAGTTGCACGGTGAATCGCGCGTTGCTCAGCTTGCCGTCGAAACTCCATCGGCTGGGTGAGCTATACGGCACGACGAAGTCACCCTGGCCGCTGTGGTGGAACTGGATACGGATACCCACGCCAGGCACATTGGTGTCGTAGATTCCGTCCCCCAGCGCGCTGGGGGTAGTGAAAACGCCCAGGCTGCCGGTACGCGTCGGCTTGATGCATTTGAAACCGGGTGAATCCCAACCAGTGGTGACACGTTCCGCGAGCACGGTGCGCGGCGCCGCATCCACCGCCGCCTCGACGGTGCCGAAGGAAAGCGGTTGCGGCGTACCCTGCGACGGATGGCCCAGGCATCCCGCCTGTGACTGGCCCGCCGCGAGCAGGAGGACGGTGGCAACGAGAATGAACCGGTGTGTGGATGGCAAGGACATGAAGCGGCTTCCCTGGGGACATATGTCTTGGAAGTCTGCCCACCGGCGGGCACGCATCCCATACGACGAATCTGAAAGTGCGATGACAGCGCGCGGCCGCATTGCACGGCGCGTTCACCCTGCCTCGCCAACCATCGGCGCATGAGCCTGCAAGACTACCGCCGCAAGCGAAACTTCGCGAAGACCCGCGAACCCGCGCCGGACGATTCCGCGCCCGGGGGCGATCGGGCCATCTTCGTCGTGCAGCTGCACCACGCCTCGCGCCGGCACTTCGATTTCCGCCTCCAGGTGGGCGACGTGCTGCGTAGCTGGGCGGTGCCCAAGGGGCCCAGCTACGACCCCAAGGTGAAGCGGCTGGCGGTGGAAGTGGAAGACCATCCCGTGTCCTATGCCGACTTCGAAGGCGACATCGAGGAAGGTTACGGCAAGGGACACGTCGACCTGTTCGATCGCGGCGTCTGGGCCACGCGAGGCGATGCCGAAGCGCAGATCCGCAAAGGTCATCTCACCTTCGAATTGTTCGGAAAGCGCCTCAAGGGCGAATGGCATCTCGTGCGCGGCGCGAAGAAGGAGCGGCAGCCCGCGTGGTTCCTGATCAAGGCGGACGATGCCTACGCAGGCGACGTGGAAGCGGACGACCTGCTGGATGAGAAGATGCGCGAGAGCACGCGCCGCGCGGCGACGACACCCGGCTTGCGCGCCGCGGCGAAGAAATCCACCTCGCGTAAAAAGGCGCCGCCAAAGACGCGCAAGGTGTCAGCCGCCACCCTTGCCAAGGCGGCGGCCGCGCTGGATGGAGCCCGCAAGGCACGCGCTAGCAACGACTTCTTCGCGCCGCAGCTCGCCCGTCTTCGCGAGTCACCGCCACAGGGCGACGGCTGGTTGCACGAGGTGAAGTGGGACGGTTACCGCATCCTCGCGGGCATGGCCAAGGGCAAGGCGATGCTCTGGTCGCGCAACGCCCTGCCCTGGAACGACCGCCTTCCGGAAATCGTCGGAGCCATCGAGGGCCTCGGGCTGGACAGCCTGCGGCTGGACGGCGAATTGATCGCGCTCGATGCGCAGGGGCGCAGCGATTTCAACGCCCTGCAACGCACCTTGTCGGGCGAAGCGCAGGCACCGCTGGTGTACATGCTGTTCGACCTGCCCTACCTGGAGGGCTACGACCTCACGCGCGTGCCGCTATCCGAGCGCAAGGCACTGCTGGAGCGCCTGCTCGCGCATGCACCCGCGCACCTCGCCTATAGCGGGCACAACGTCGGCCACGGCGACGACGTATTCGCCATGGCGATGGAACAGAAGCTGGAGGGCATCATCTCCAAGCGCGCGGACGGCGGTTATCACGCCGGGCGCGGCGACGACTGGCAGAAGATCAAGCGACTCGAAAGCGATGAGTTCGCCGTGGTTGGCTACACGCCGGCGAAAGGTTCCCGCCTGGTCTTTGGATCGCTGCTGCTGGCCCGTCCGGATGCCCAAGGCGGCTGGACCTATGTCGGTCGCGTCGGCACGGGCTTCACGGACGAGATGCTGCGCATGCTCGGCAAGACGCTGGCGAAGGGCGGAACGAAAAAACCGACGGTGAAGATCGCGCAGATCGATCCCGCCCTGCGTGGCGCGCTCTGGGTGCCGCCGACGGCGGTCGCGGAGGTCTACTACCGTGGCATAGGCAACCAGAACCTGCTGCGCCAGCCTAGCCTGAAGGCATTGCGCGTCGACAAGTCGCCGGCGGACCTGCGTGATTCCGACCGCGCCGCACCGGCGCTCGCGACGAAGGGAACGAAGGGAACGAAGGGAACAACGAAGACAAAGACCGAGGATACGATCGTCATCACCCACCCCGATCGCGTGGTCTTCCCCGACGATGGAATCACCAAACAGGACGTGGTGGATTACTACCGGGCCGTCATGCCATGGATGCTTCCCGCGATCGCCGACCGGCCGACTTCGACCATCCGGTGCCCGGGTGGCATCGGTTCTCCCTGCTTCTTCCAGAAGCACGTGATGGCCGGACTGGAGCACGTGGGCACGGCGAAACTGAAAGAAGAGACGGGGGCGCAGGCGGTGTACCTGTATCCGCGTGACGAGGCGGGCATGATCGAACTCGTCCAGTTCGGTGCGGTGGAATTCCATCCATGGGGTTCCCACGTGGACTCGCCGGACCTGGCCGACCGCGTGGTGTTCGACCTCGATCCCGGCGAAGACGTGGACTGGCGGCGGGTGGTCGCGGCGGCTCGCATGGTGCGGGGATTCCTCGACGAACTCGGACTGGTTTCCTTCTTGCGCACCACCGGCGGCAAGGGGTTGCATGTGGTCGTACCGCTCAATCCCGGTGCCGATTGGGACACCGTGAAGACATTCGCCCGTGGCTTCGCGGAAGCGATGGCGGCGCTGCATCCGTTGGAATTCGTGGCGACCGCCACCAAGCGCTTCCGGCGCGGGAAGATCTACGTGGACTACCTGCGCAACGGGCGAGGCGCCACGGCGGTGGCCTCGTATTCCCTACGCTCCCGCCCGGGGGCGCCGGTGGCGGTGCCCTTGCGCTGGGAGGAATTGGGCAAGGTCAAATCCGGCAACGCGTTCGACCTTCGCAGCGTGCCGAAGCGTCTTGCGCGATTGAAGAAAGACCCGTGGGACGGGATAGACAAGGTTCGCCAGGACCTGGCCTCGGTGAACGAGAAGCTGGGTACCTGACCCGCCGCGCCCTGTAGACTCGGCATTCCTTCGCCATCTGCCCTTCCATGTTCGCCAACCTGCCTGTCTTCCTGCGCGTCCCCCTCGCCTGCATCCTGCTGTTCGTCAGCACGGTGTGCCACGTGCTGCCGCTGCTCGTCGTGACGGGACTGCGCCTGGTGGTTCCCATCGCATCACTGCGCCGCTCCATCGGTGCCGTACTGGTATGGATCGCGGAAAGCTGGCTGGGGTTCAATGGCTGGCTATTCGGCGCATTCACGCGCACGCGGTGGCAGGTGGAGGGGATCGAGGACCTCGGCCAGCGTGAGAATTATCTGGTGGTGTGCAACCACCAGAGCTGGGTCGACATTCCCGCGTTGCAGAAGATCTTCAACCGCCGGATTCCGTTCATGCGCTTTTTCCTGAAGAGCGAACTCATCTGGGTGCCCTTGCTCGGACCGGCGTGGTGGGCCCTCGATTTCCCGTTCATGAAACGCCATTCGCGGCAGCAGCTCGAAGCGCGGCCGGAGTTGCGTGGCAAGGACCGCGAAGCCACCCGCCGCGCCTGCGAGAAATTCCGGCACCTGCCGGTGTCGATCATGAACTTCACCGAAGGCACCCGGTTCACCCCGGCCAAGCACGACGCGCAGAAATCGCCGTACACCCACCTCCTGCGCCCGAAGGCCGGCGGCGTGGCCTTCGTGATCGACGCCATGGGCGACGCGATCCGCCAGGTGCTCGACGTCACCATCGTGTATCCCGGCGGCCCGAGCACGATGATGGACATGATCGCCGGCCGGATCCGCGAGATCCGCATCCACGTTCGCCGCCTGCCGATCCTCCCTTCGCTGCGTGGCGACTACGAAAACGACGACGCGTTCCGCGAACGCTTCCAGGCCTGGGTGAACCAGCTCTGGGCCGAGAAAGACGCGCGCATCGCCGCCATGCTGGTAAAGCCCCTGTAGCAGCGAATGCTGGTGGGAGCCGACCTTGTCGGCGATCCCGCGGCAGCGGGCCAGGTTATGGCAAGCACCCATCGCCGCTGAAGCGGCTCCCACAACAGCATTGAGCAGATCACTTATGAATCGACCCTGTGGGAGCCGACCTTGTCGGCGATCCCGCGGCAGCGGGCCGGGTTGAGGCTAGCACCCATCGCCGACAGGGTCGGCTCCCATCTTGAAAGCTCCCACCTTGAGAGCTTTTGCAGCTTGGTAGTCTTCTGCAGCTTGGTGGTCTTTTGCAGGAGGTGATCCTGCGGGATTACAGGCTTATCGCCTGGCTTCCCCGGCGACTTTCTCGTCCAGTCGTTTACGACCGGCCTCCGCGTACGCCGCGCACGTCTTCCCTTCGCCCTGCGAAGGATGCGGCGTGACCAGCATGTCGCAGGGCAACGCCGCGACGCGATCGAAGGTCTTGCGATACTCCGCCACGTAAGAAGGATGGTCGCTGTAGCGATAGCCATCGGCGGAGAAGGCGAACAGGCTGTCGACATAGGCGATCGTCTTGCAGGCCGTGCCCTCGCACGATGTCCATGTCCATGCGGTACCACCAGGCGTGTGTCCGGGTGTGATGTGTGCGGTCAACGCGAGCTTGCCCATGCGGACCACGGTGCCATCGGCGACATCACCGACGGCATCCACCTTCGCGTACAACGGTGCCTCGCCGTGCTGAGGATCGGTGGCGTCGTCACCGCCGAGCTTCATCTCGTTCGCACCGGCGGCCGTGGCGCGCACCGT
Source organism: Luteibacter sp. RCC_6_2 (assembly GCF_041360655.1). Lineage (NCBI taxonomy): Bacteria > Pseudomonadati > Pseudomonadota > Gammaproteobacteria > Lysobacterales > Rhodanobacteraceae > Luteibacter > Luteibacter sp. RCC_6_2. The sequence goes on from NZ_JBFUPQ010000012.1 coordinate 98,933, forward strand.
CGCCCCACTGTCCTTCGCGAACTGCGCGATACCGCCGGCGTGGTCGAAGTGAGCATGTGAGTTGAGCACGAGCTTGACGTCCTCCACGCGGAAACCGAGCTTGCGTATGTTCGCCTCGATGAGCGGGACGTTGTCGGACATCGGCACGTCGATCAGCACATGACCCTGGGGCGACGTGACCAGGATGGCCGAGAGGCCCTTCGTGCCGACGTAATAGGTGTTGCCGTAGATCTTGTGCGGCGCCACGGGTGTGGTCCAGTCTCCGTTGTCCGCCGCGATGGCGGGCAAGGCGGTGCAGGCGGCGAGAGCGGTGAGGGCGAGCGGAATGCGGCGCATGTGGAGTTCCCCTTGGAAGACGGGAGGCAGGATAAAGGGGATCACCGGGCGACAGCGGGTCGATATCGGGGCGAACCGCGGGCGTGTGCGCAGCTTTCGCCGCTGAAGCGGCTCCCACAGGACTGAGGGGCTTCCATGGGGTGGAGCGTTTCAGGGGGAAGGGGGTCTCCGGCGTTTGCGTGCGCGCCAGAAGAGGAATCCGGTTACCAGCAGGAACGTCGGAAGCAGCCCGGTGAAGCAGGCGACCACGCGCCAGGCCATGCCGCCCACGGCGGCCGAATGGATCGGAAACAGCGCATCGGCGAGGCGTCCGCCCGGCCCGAGTTTCGTCGCATCCACGCCGCCGATCACCGCTGCCGTGCCAGGGTCCATCCACAACGAGCTGCGTCCGGCCAGGTTCCACTCGCCGGGACGGCGGATACGCAGCACCACGCCGCCATTGTCCTTGGAAGGAAGGGTCAGGCGCGTGAGTTGCGCTTCCGGCGCCGCGGCCTGTGCAGCCTGGAGCACGGCCGCCCAATCGATCGGTGTCCGAGTGGGCAACAGCCTGGGTGGCTTCGCCGGTGCGGGCTCGCCGAATGCCGCGGTAAGGCCGCTACGCACGGCGCCACGGTAGGCCATCGTCGTTCCCGTACCGATCATCACGATCAGCAGGGGCAAGCCGGAGACGCCGACGAAACGATGGAAACTCGCCCAGCGCAACACCGGCGGATTCGCATGGGGCTTCAGGTGCTTCAGCGCGCGCCGGCGTCCGGGCCAGTAAAGCCACACGCCGGAAAACAGCATGAACAATCCCGTGCAGGCGACGACGCCGAGCACCGTCTCGCCCACTTCGCCGGTCAACAGATGCGTATGCCAGTCGAGCAGGATAAGCAGCCCGTCGCCGGATTTGCTCCGGCGCAGCAGCAGTTCGCCCGTGCTCGCATCGAAGTAACTGCGGTTGCCGCCGCGTTCCTGCGCTTCCCATACCGGCAGTTCCGCATCGGGCAATGACAGCCCGCGCAATCCCTTGCCCTCTGACGATGAAAGGATCGCCTGCAAGGATCTGCCTTGTGTCGCAAGATCCGGCAAGGGACGCGATGCCAGTTCGGGATGTCCCGCGGCGAACAGCGGCTGCTCGAACAACAGCACGCTGCCCGACAGCGTCACCAGCGCCAGCAACAGGCCCAGGCTGAGCCCCAGCCAGAGGTGCAGGGTCTTCAACGCGGAGCGGAAGCGGCGTGGCGACGGCGTCATGTCAGAAGTCCACCGACGCCTGTACGAAGTACGTGCGCGGCAGCCCGACGTAGATACCATCGTTGTTGTCGGTCGAGCGCGTGAAGTAACGCTTGTCCGTGAGGTTCTTCACACCGACGCCGAGGCGAAGGTTCGATGCCGACGGACCGAACGCGTATTCGGCGCGGGCGTTCCAGGTCGTCCAGCCGGGGATGTCACCGAGGTCACCTTCGGGCGAGGGCTCGGTGATGTATTCCGTGGGGTTCGCGGGATCGAAGCTAGGCGAACCCGGCGAATGCTGCTTCGACTGCGCGAACGCGTCGAGGTTGAACGTCCACTGCGCGATGCCATAGCGCAAGCCGAGGTTGGCCGTGCGCCGTGAGTAGAACGGCAAGTCGCGGCCTTCGAACGAGCCGTGTTTGTAGAACGCGTGGGTGTACGTGGCCGTACCCCATAGCGTGAGGCCGTCCAGCGCATCGCTGAAAGCACCCAGGTCGACATGCGCGGCGGACTCGATACCCTTGTGCGTCGTGGCGCCGAGGCTGGTCCATCCTTCGTACGAGTCCGGCACATTGGGCAACTTGCCTACCAGTTGCAACTCGTGATCGAAGTTGATGCGGAACAAGGAAATCTCCCCGCCCCACGCCTTCGTGTCGTAGCGCGTGCCGATCTCGTACGTGCGCGCCGTCTCGGGTTTCAACCCGGCCGCGAACTGATTGTTCGAATCCTTCTGCCCGATCTGGAAGTACTGCAGCGAACCGAACGAGGTTTCCGCGTTCGCGTAGAGTTTCAACGCGTCGCTCAAGTGGTAGATGACGTTGAGCGATGGCAGCGGCTTGGAGTAGTCCTTCGTTCGCCCGGTCGGACCCCTGACGACCACCGTCGCACTCGGATGCGCTTGCCATTCGCTGTCGATGCGCTCATAGCGGATACCCGGGGTGATCGTCCAGTTTCCCGCGTTGATGGTGTCGTCGACATACAGTGCATGCGCTTCGTTGCTGCCGGTGTTGTTGCCGGACAGCACATAAGGTCCGCCGTAGGGGAAGCTGTCGTACGGGGTATAGGGCAAGTTGGAGACGTAGCGGTTGTTGCGCAGCGTGCGCTCGTGCATCGCCTCGCTGGTATAGCGATAGCCGACGCCGATCTCATGGGTGACCTGGCCCCAGTCGAACAGCTGCGAATAGCGCGGCTCGATGGAGAACACGTGGTAATTGCGCGGATAGGCGATGAGCTGGTGCGTGTAGCTGCCGTTCGCGTTCTGCGTGATCGTCTCGATGTGGCTGCCGCGGAAGCTGTCCGAGTAGTACGTCTGCACTTCGAAACTGCGGCGGTCGTCGACGTGACTGTACTTCAGCACGTAGTCCGTGCGGCGGCCGTGGAAATCGTCGAACGGACGGCGGGACTGGAACGGGTCGGCGTCGTAGTCGGCCTGGTTCAGGCCGCCGGGCATGCCGGCCTGGCCGTCGTAGTGATGGATGCTGCCGGTGAGCGTGTCCTCGGGGGAGAAGGCGTATTTCGCCTTGAGCATCACGTCGTCGATGCTCTCGTTGTCCTCGTGCTCGCGGAAGCCCGGGCCGTGCAGGCCGTTGTAGAGCAGGGCGAGCCCGAGCCCGTTGTCCATCGTGCCGCCCACGAAGGCGTTGGTGTTGGTGCGGATGCCACCGTGCTCCCCGCCCTGCATCTGCACGCCGGCGCTGCCGCCGAAGGCCTGCGGGATGTCGCGCGTCACGAAGTTGATGATGCCGCCCACGTTCTGCGGCCCATAACGCACCGACCCGCCGCCGCGGACCACGTCGACCGCCTGCAGGTTGCCGAGACCGACCGGCGCCATGGACACCTGGGGCTGGCCGTAGGGCGCCACGGCGATGGGCACCCCGTCGAGCAGGATGGTGGAGCGGGGTGAAAGGCGCGAGGTGAGTCCCCGCACGCCCACGTTGAGCGAGACATCGCTGCCGCCCGTGCCGTTGCTTTCCTGCACCTGCACGCCGGGAATGCGGCGCAGGGCGTCACGCAGGTTCACGGCACCCGCTTCGCGCAGTTCCTCGCGGCGCACCACCGTGCGAGCGCCCGGATGGTTCGCCACCGTGTTGCTGGCCGCTTCCCCCAACCAGTTGCCGACCACCTTGACGCCTTCCAGGTCGGTGGACGGCGCGGGCGGCGGGACATCCTGGCCTGCCGCCGGATGCGCGGCAAAGGCGCCCGCGAGCGCCAGGGCGAGGGTGGTGGGGCGGAAACGCATGAGGCGGCCTTGCTATGAGCGAAAGGCCGCCATCGTAAGTGCGAATGATTATCAGAGCAATCCGCGCTCAGCTGGGCCAGTGGTTATGCAGGATGCACTGGACGAAATCGGTGCGCTGGAACCCGGGCTCCTTGTACGCCATGACATCGGCCTTGACGTTGCCGAAGGTGGTCTCCGGCTTGGCGCGGATGCCGTTGTAGAAGGCATCCACGATGCCCGTCTTGAAGGACGGCCCCCGGGGATGGACTTCAACGACCTTCTCGCGATCGGCGCCCTGGACGCTGTCGAAACCGAGCCCGAGCACGTCCATTTCCACGCCGGCCGTCAGCAGGGCGATCTCGGGCTTCATGTGCTGCGGGATGCCCGGGGTGGTGTGCAGGGCGATCGAAGCCCAGACCAGGTCGATCTGGTCCCGCGCGATGCCCTTGCCGGTCAGGAACGCCCGCGCGGCGTTGGCGCCATCCACCTCGAAGCGTTCGGTCTTGCTCGCATGGCCGGGCATGAGGCCCATGTCGTGGAACATCGCGGCGGCGTAGAGCAGTTCCGGGTCGTAGGCGAGACCCTTGGCCTTGCCTGCCAAGGCCCCGAACAGGAATACGCGGCGCGAGTGGTGGTAGAGCAGGTCGGTTTCGGTGTCGCGGACCAGTTCGGTGATCTCGCGAGCCAGGGCGCTGTCGGGAATGGCGATGCCGGCGATGGTGGTCATGGCGGGGAAGCCTCGTGGGATGGGAGACCATTGCACCGCGCGCCGGCCCTGTCATGATTTGACTCGATATATCAATTACAGCCATATTGCGCGCCATGCAGCCGCCGCCCCTGACCATCGCCATCCTCGCTCCGGCCGGCGTGCAGATGCTGGACGTCGCGGGCCCGGCGGACGTCTTCGCGGAAGCCAACCGCCAGGCGGGCCGCGAGGTATACCGGGTGATCACCGTCGGCATGGCGCCGCTGGCCGTTGCCGCCTCGTCCGGGCTGCACTTCCTGCCCGACCACAGCGTGCTCGACGACATCGTTCACCTCGACACCTTGCTGGTCGCCGGCTCGCCCGACCTGCCGCGCGCCGCCGTGGACCTGACGGCGGTGGCGTGGATGCGGCGACACAGCGAAAGGGCGCGCCGCTATGGCTCGATCTGCAGCGGCGCGTTGCTGTTCGCCCGTACCGGCTTGCTCGACGGCCGCCGCGTGACCACGCACTGGCGCGTGGCGGCCTTGCTGGCCGAGCGGCATCCATCGCTGGAGGTCGAAGCGGATGCCTTCGTCGTTCGCGACGGCCCGGTATGCACGGCGGCCGGTGTAACGGCCGGCATGGATCTCGCGGTGGCCCTGGTCGAGGAAGACCTCGGGCGCGACATCGCCATGGCGGTGGCGGCCGAGCTGGTCGTGTTCTACCGGCGGCCCGGCGGGCAGATGCAATTCAGCCGACATGGCGACGCGGCGCCTGCGGGACGCGGCGCCCTGCAGGAATTGCAACGCTACGTGGTGGCCCACCCCGCCGAAGACCATTCGGTGGCCTCCATGGCGGCGCGCGTCGGCATGAGCGCCCGGCATTTCGCGCGCATCTTCCAGCATGAAGTGGGCATGACGCCGGCCGCCTTCGTCGAGTCGATGCGGGTGGAGGCGGCACGCCGCCTGCTGGAGCATGGTCATGAAAGCCCGAAGCGGGTGGCCGCGCGCTGTGGCTATGCCGACGTCAACGGCTTGCGCCGCGCCTTCATGCGCCGGGTCGGGGTCACCCCGGCCGAATACCGCAAGCGTCACGCGCACGTACGGGCTTGACCCCTCCGTCACACCGGTTCGACCCGCCCGGCGGAACCATGTCCCGAGCCCACCGCCGAGGACCCGCGATGAAAACCCGCCGCGTCTACAGCACCGCCGACCTCGACCACGCCCGCTCGGCCATGCAAGCCGCGCGCGCATCGGGTGTCGCCGACGAGGACCTTTCGTTGATCGCGCGCTCGGATATCGAACTGGAGGAAATCCCGGAGAATCGCAAGGACGAGCACACCGACTTCAAGCCGGCCGCCGTTCGCGGCCTTGCCGAAGGCGGGGCGACCGGCCTGGTGGCGGGTCTGGTCGGCATGGCGATCCCTCCCCTGGGCGTGACCCTGGCCGGTGCCGTGGCCGTGGGCGCGGCCGGGGCCCTGGTCGGCGCATGGACCAACGCGCTGATGGGCGCGTCCTCGCCCGACCCGGTCCGGCAGAAGTTCGAGGGCGAGATCGAGGCCGGCCGCATCCTCGTGGTGGTCGACGGCGAGGGAGAGGCCGGCGATCGGGCCGACCGGGCTGTCGTGGCGACGGGTGCGACGCCGCTGCCCTTCGAGCAACCCACGGCCCTTTCCTGACTCAGAGCTCGATGATGCCCCGGCGCAGGGCGATGGCCACCGCATGCGTGCGGTCGTTCGCCTGCAACTTGGCCAGGATGCTCTTCATGTGCGCCTTCACCGTTTCCTCGGCGATACCGAGGGCCGTGGCGACGTCGCGGTTTGCCTCGCCCCGGGCGACATGGGTGAGCACCTGGGTTTCGCGCGGCGTGAGTTCGTCGTCATCCGCATGGCCGGCCATTTCCTGGGCGATTTCCTCGGGGACGCGGCGCTTGCCTTCCATGATCTGGCGGATGGTGACCAGCATGTCCTTGCGCAGCTCGCTCTTCAGCAGGTAGCCCTGAGCCCCGGCGCGGAACGCGCGCAGCGCCTGTACGTCGCCACGGTAGGTCGTGAGCACGAGGATGCGGGCCTCGGGAAATTCGGCGCGGATCGCCTCGATGGCGGCGATCCCGCCCATGCCGGGCATCTGCAGGTCCATCAGGGTGAGGTCCGGGCGGTGCGTGCGATAACGCTCGATGGCTTCCTCGCCCGAACTCGCCTCGGCCACCAACTCCAACCCCTCCTGCCCCTCGATCACGGCGGCGATGCCTTCGCGCAGGAGGGGATGGTCGTCGACTGTCATGATGCGGATGGACGGCATGATCGGCTCGCGGGAAACTCGGAAACGGCGAGTATCGCGCAATGCCGCGGCGCGCCGCATGTAAAGACGAACCCTCCACCTCACCCTTGCGAGCATCGTTCCCATGGCCACCCAACGCGCTCCAGGCAAACCCCCCGCGCGGGGAGACATCCGTACCGGCATGGGAGGTTGGACCTTTCCGCCCTGGCGCGGCGTGTTCTATCCGCAGGGACTCGTGCAGAAGCGCGAGCTCGAATACGCCAGCCGCCAGGTCCGCGCCATCGAGATCAACGGCACGTATTACCGCTCGCCGGAGGCCGCCACTTATGAAAAGTGGGCGGCCGACACGCCGGACGGATTCATCTTCTCGGTGAAGGCCCCGCGGCACATCGTGCAGGCGAGGTCCCTGTCCTCCACCGGCGAGCGTATCGGCCAGTTCCTCGACGGCGCGGTGGCCTTGGGTGACCGGCTCGGACCCTTGCTCTGGCAGTTCCTGCCCACGCGGAAGTTCGACGCCGACGATATCGCCGGCTTCCTCGACCTGCTGCCCGAAAAGCATGCCGGCGCGACCCTTCGCCACGCCGTGGAAGTGCGCCACGACAGCTTCATGGATGAGCGCTGGCTGGAGCTCGCGCGCGAACGTGGCGTGGCGACGGTGTTCACCGACTCTCCGAAATATCCCTCTTTCGCCGACCTGACCGGCCCCTTCGTCTATGCACGATTGATGCGCAGCGTATCGAGCGAAACGAACGGCTACCGGGCGAAGGACCTCGCGGCCTGGGCTGGGCGCGCGGCGACCTGGGCAGCGGGCGAAGATCCGGCCGACCTGCCGCATGTGGGACCGGCCGCGTCCCAGGCGGCCGCGCGGGATGTCTTCGTCTACTTCATCTCGGCCGCGAAGGAACGGAACCCCGCGGCGGCGGTCGCACTCGATAAGCTGATCGACAGCGCATAATCGCCCCATCCCCAGACCGGACGAACCATGGACCGTCTCATCCAGAACCACCTGATCGACCTTTTCGCCGAGCATGGCGTCGAACTCGAAGCCGACGAAGACTGGCTGCTCACCGAAGGCGAGGATTTTCCCGCCATTCGCGGCATCTGGCACGAGGGTGCCGGCGACGGGATGGGCCGCCTCGACATCGACGTCGTGCTCGACGAGGAGCGCACCATCGAGGAAAGCTTCGGCGGCATCGGCGGTGGCAAGACGGGATGCCGCGACGCGCTGGACGGTTTCGCACGTAACGATTTCCACGTCGTGCTCGCGGCCTGCTGGCACAGGGTGAACGCGGAGAAGCTCGCTACCCGCGAACTGGTCGCCGGCGTGCACCGGTTCACCCTCTACATCGGCAACTTCACGCTGCGCGGCGAGAAGGACGCACCGATGGAGATTCCGGAGGATGGTCTTTCGGCGCTGGAAGCGGCTATCGCCACGGCCCCGCTCACGGCCGACGTGCATTGGATACGCGTGTTCTACGGCAACGTCGGCGACGGCAAGACCCAGGTCGAGGTGCTACTCGACAACGAGCCCTGGGCGGCAGGCCACAAGGCCATCGCATCGGTGGACTGGCCGCAGCACGAGCGCTACTACAGCTTGCGCAACTTCATCGCGCTGGTGCCGATGGACTGAAGCTCCAATCCTCGGGCTTCGCGATTTCGAAAAGGCCGTCGCGCCTCGTGCGACGGCCGAGGCGCAAGACCTCGGCATCGCGCGAGAACACCACCGCCGCGCCCGCGGCGGCGGCCAGTTCGAGAAATTTCTGGTCGTCGGGATCGCGGCAGCGTGGCAAGGGCATGGCCGGCGCTTCGAGTGCCAGCAGGGTCACCGAGGCGTCGAACCGGGCGACAGCCGCCGCGATACCCGCCTCGTCCAGTTTCAACACCGGGTAACGCAGCACCGCGAGCCACTCGTCCCGGCAGTCGGCTCGCGTCACGGCCTCGACGTCTCCGGCCGCCAACGCCGCGACAAGCCGCGCCGCGCGCGGATCATCGAAGACGAAGGCGTCCAGGCACACGTTGGTATCGAGGACGACCCTCACGGAAGCTGGCTCAGGCCGCCGCCGTACGGCGGGCCAGCTCCGCGTGCTGCTCCGCGACGATCGCGTAGGAACGCTTGCGCGCCTCATGGTCGAAGATCTGCGCCGTGATGATCAACTCGTCGGCACCGGTGCGCTCGATGAAGGCTGCGAGGCCTTCGCGCACCGTTTCCGGCGAACCGACCACCGCGCATGACAACGCATGGTCCACCTGCGCCTTCTCCATCGGCGTCCACACGCCTTCCATCGAATTCACCGGCGGCGGCAACTGGCCCGGTGCCCCACGGCGCAGGTTCCAGAACGCCTGCTGTTGCGAAGTGAACAGGCGGCGCGCTTCCTCGTCGGTGTCGGCGGCGACCACGTTGATGCCGAGCATGGCGTAGGGCTTATCCAGCACGTCGGACGGCTTGAACATCGTGCGATACACCTCCAGCGCCTTCATCATCAGGTCCGGCGCGAAGTGCGAGGCGAAGGCGAACGGCAGGCCCAGTTCCGCCGCCAGCCGCGCGCTGAACAGACTGGAGCCGAGCAACCAGATCGGCACGTTGGTATCCATGCCAGGCACCGCGCGCACCGTCTGGCCCGGCTGTTGCGGCCCGAGGAAGAATTGCAGTTCCTGCACGTCGTCCGGGAAGCGGTCGTCGCTGGGGCCGAGCGAACGGCGCAGCGCGCGGGCCGTGCCCTGGTCGGTGCCCGGCGCCCGTCCCAGGCCCAGGTCGATGCGGCCCGGATACAGCGAAGCCAGGGTGCCGAACTGCTCGGCGATCACCAGGGGTGCGTGGTTGGGCAACATGATGCCGCCGGAGCCGACGCGAATCGTGCTCGTGCCCTCGGCGATGTACCCGATGACCACCGACGTCGCCGCGCTGGCGATGCCCGTCATGTTGTGGTGCTCGGCGAGCCAGTAGCGGTGGAAGCCCAGGGCCTCCGCATGGCGGGCAAGGTCGCGTGAGTTGCGCAGCGACTCGCCGGGCGTCGATCCACGGGGAACGGGGGAAAGGTCGAGCACCGAGAACGGGATCATTCGGGAATACCTCGCAAGGGGGAGGCGGCGTGGCACCGCCGATCCGTCCCACATGGGCGCAGGGGTTTCGTTTGCAACCCTGCAAGGCGCTTCCGGGGAAACAATCCGTTCCGGAAAGCGATGCTCCACGGCGGACGGGTCGGAGGAAAATACACCCATCCACTCATCCAGTCCGGTATTCCCGGGGGAGCACGACATGATCGACGTCCGCCGCTTCACCAGTCTTGGCGGTGCCAACCACGGCTGGCTCGAAGCCAAGCACCACTTCTCGTTCGCCTCGTACCACGACCCCAAGCGCATGGGCTGGGGCGCGCTGCGAGTCTGGAACGACGACACCATCGCCGCCGGCACGGGCTTCCCGGCGCACCCGCACTCGGACATGGAAATCATCACCTATGTTCGCGAAGGCGCCATCACTCATGAGGACAGCCTGGGCAACAAGGGCCGCACCGAAGCGGGCGACGTGCAGGTGATGAGCGCCGGTACCGGCATTCGCCACGCCGAGTACAACGCCGAGCCCGACGCCACGCGGATCTTCCAGATCTGGATCATTCCGGACGGCAAGCGCGAGGCGCCGGCATGGGGTACGCGTCCGTTCCCGAAGGGCGAACGTTCGGGCCGTTTCGTGACCCTGGCCAGCGGCATCGCGGGCGATGAAGACGCGCTGCCGATCCGCACCGACGCCCGCGTGCTGGGCGCCAGCGTGAAAGCGGGCGAGACCGTGGAATACGCGCTCGCTCCGGGCCGCTACGCCTATATGGTCCCGGCGGCCGGCTCGGTCGAGATCAACGGCATCACGCTGGACAAGGGCGATGGCGCCGCGATCCGCGATGAAACGGCGCTGCGCATCACCGCCACCAGCGATGCGGAACTGGTGCTCGTCGACACCGCCGCCTGACGAAGCGAGGGGTATGCTGTGGGTCATGACGACCCACGGCACACCCTATCTCGACAATCCCATCCTCGACACCGACAGCTACAAGGCCAGTCATTGGCTGCAGTACCCGCCGGGCACCGACGCCACGTTCTTCTACGTGGAATCGCGCGGCGGAACCTATGAAAGCACGGTGTTCTTCGGCCTCCAGGCCGTCCTGAAGGCGCGCCTCGGCCGGCCGGTCACGCATGCCGACGTCGACGAGGCCCGCGACTTCTTCGCCGCCCACGGCGAACCCTTCAACGACGAAGGCTGGCGCTACATCGTCGACACGCACGGCGGTCGCCTGCCGGTGCGCGTGCGCGCCGTTTGCGAAGGCAGCGTGGTGCCGACGCACCAGGTGCTGGTCACGATCGAATCCACCGACCCGAAGGCCTTCTGGCTGCCGTCGTACCTGGAAACGCTGCTGCTGCGCCTCTGGTACCCGGTGACGGTCGCGACGACGAGCTGGCAGGCCCGTCGGACGATCCTGCACTACCTCGAACGCACCTCCGACGACCCGGCGGGCCAGATTCCCTTCAAGCTGCACGACTTCGGCGCGCGTGGCGTATCGAGCGCGGAATCGGCGGGCCTCGGCGGCATGGCCCATCTGGTCAACTTCCTCGGCACCGACACCGTCTCGGGCGTGCTCGCCGCGCGCACGTATTACGGTGAGGCGATGGCCGGCTATTCGATTCCCGCCGCCGAGCACAGCACGATCACCAGCTGGGGCCGCGAACACGAGGTCGACGCGTATCGAAACATGCTCCGCCGCTTCGCGCGCCCCGGCTCGCTGGTGGCCGTGGTCTCGGACAGCTACGACATCTACCACGCCATCATCGAGCATTGGGGCAAGACCCTGCGCGATGAGGTCATCGCCTCGGGTGCCACCGTGGTCGTGCGGCCGGACTCCGGCGATCCAGTGGAAGTCGTGCATCGTTGCGTGAGCCTGTTGAACGAAGCCTTCGGCAGCACCGTGAACGGCAAGGGCTATCGCGTGCTCAACCATGTCCGCGTCATCCAGGGCGACGGAGTGAATCCGGAGAGCATCCGCGCCATCCTCGAACGCATCACGGCCGCCGGCTACGCCGCCGACAATCTCGCCTTCGGCATGGGGGGCGCGCTCTTGCAGAAACTCACCCGCGACACACAGAAGTTCGCGTTGAAATGCTCGGCGGCGCGCATCGAGGGTACATGGCGCGATGTGTGGAAGGACCCGGTCACCGACCAGGGCAAACTGTCCAAGCGGGGACGGATGACCCTGCTGCGTCATCGCGAATACGGCAGCTACCGCACCGTGCCGCTACCCGGCGATGCCGTGTCGCTTCCGGTCGACGCGATCGAGCCCGGTTGGGAAGAAGTCATGCAGACGGTGTGGGAAAACGGCGAACTGAAACGCGAATGGTCGTTCGCCGAAGTGCGGGAAAAGGCCGCCGCCGGCCGCTGACTGGCGCTTTGGCGGCGGCTGACGTGGAGCCCGGTGCTCCCGGTGCGGTTGCACCTGATTATCGCCACGGCGCCGAAGGCCCTACCCTGACAGAACATGCCAGCGAGCCGCTCTACGTTTGTCCGACGACAAACAGGAGCCGGTCATGCAACGTATCGCTATCATTTTCGCCATCGCCACGGCGCTCGTTCCGCCGCCAGCGAAGAGCGACACCCCATCTGCGGAAAACATCGCGCCACCGGTGGATGGCTGCGACCCGATGGACATCGGCCCGGTCTACGATGGCTCGCTGGACGCATCCAGCAAGCTCGCTTGCTTCCAACTCGTCACGCCGTCCAGCGCGCGACCGACCAAGCTCGACATCAACCTTGCTGGCTTCAGCGCGAATGAAACGCACGAGATCAGCCTCGTTCGAGTGGGCGCCGACGGGACGATGCATGCGGCAGCATCGGACATTTCGATCGACGCGGCTCGTATCGTACAGGCCACTGGAGCGCAGTCCACGAGATGGCTGATCCTCGTCGGCCGCCCCAGTTCGGGCGTGGCGTCACTGTTCCAGGTGCAGGCCACCATGGCGTGGGGGAGCGACAGCCATGAGCCGAATGACTCCATAGCCAAGACCACGGTGCTGCGGGGCAACCAACACATCGAGGCGAACCTCGATAGCGGCGCGGACGTCGATCATTATCTCATCGCCCTTCGTGCCGGCCAAACGCAGGCCCTGGTTGAGTGGGACGCCGCGCCAGGCGTGGTAGCCGAACTCATCGACGGCGCGAATCAGCAACACTCCTTGCAGCCAGGCAGGCCGATTCGCGTCGATTCGTCCCGCCCGATCTTCATTGGCGTCCGCGGTACGGACAAAGCCACATCAGGCGCGCGTTATAGCCTGCGCACTCGCGATCCCGAACCTATCGCCGTCGTATCGCGCGTTCACAGCAATGAAGCGATCAGCCGCCTCGCACCGGGTCTCGTGTCGACAGCTCCCGGCGGTGCGAATGCCGCAAGGACACTGGAGGTCGAGGCGACAGTGTTCGAAGGTGATGGTGTGACGCCTGTCGGGCCGGGGCAACGTGTGGCGTTCGATGCATCCGACGTAGATGTCCCTCGAAAATGGCTACTGGCATCGATCGAGACGGTGACGGACGCGAAGAGTGTGGCGCGCGCCACGTTGAACATCGGCCCATGCAGGGGTGGCATTCGCGGTCCGTTAAGAGTCCATACGCCATCCAATCGTCCTGAGTACTGGGATATTTCCTACAACCCTGAATCGAGGGTTGTCGCGTCGATACCGGGTGTTAACACGCGCAGCAGCCGTTTGTGGGGTTCATTCCAACATGTATGTAAAGAGGTTTACCGAGGCTACCACCCATGACGCCGCTCGCCGTTTCTTCAAACGCAACGGATCTTTTTCGACTCTCCCGGAACGATAACTCGAAGGAACCCGCCGTTAATGAGTCGACGACGTCGACGCTCACCCAAGGAGTGGCCGAAGGCGAACCCATCGTACCTGACGGTGGGGAACGGATAATGAATTTTCTTTGCCAAACGGCCGCCGAGCAAATGATGGTGGGGCTTACCTTCAAGGCCTTTGCCGAAGCGCTGGTTCCATTACTCGCTAGTTCCGTCGTGGAGCAGCCGTCCATCTTGGCGTGGGACTTCGACGTGCGGCTCGATGACGGAAGGCTGAGGGTGGTCGACGCGGATAGCCTGACACCGGGCGAGATCGAATGGCTGGAATCGCGCCTGAATGCTCACCGGCAGCTGCCCAAACTTGCCGCCGAGTTCAACGATGCCGTGGTCGCAGCCTTCGGTGATCGTAACCACCTGGGATACGTCCCGCTGTATACAGAAGGGCTGCCTCTCAAAGATGCGATCCCCGGCCTTGCCGGGACGGTTGACCGCGATGTGAAGTTCATGTCCTTGCTCAGGACGGTGAGGGACGCCGATTGTGGCCTGGGAGACACGGGTGACTATTACCGTGCAAATCGTTACGAGCTGGCGGCCATCAAGGTCGTGGATCTCATCGTATCGCCGGATACCTATCGGAAGGCACCCTCGGGAGAGCTCGTTGTAGCGACGTCACAGAAATCGTCGATCTACGATTGGATGGCATAGAAGACATTCTTCGCTGCGAAAAAAACATGGCCCTCACGCTCACGCGGAGGGCCATGGCGACCGTCCCTTGGTCTGGTGGCCGTGGCCACCCGAACGCGGCCCGGCAAAGCCGGCGCGGCGTTACCGCCGATGAAGGGGGGGATCGATCCTGGCGCTAGGGACGGACGGCATCCTGCCGTCGGATCGGTCATCGGCGATTCGTTCGCCCTGCCCGACAGCCGGGCTGGGCACGGACCTAATGGTTACGTAGGTCGACCGACGACGGATATAGGAGGATTCTTAAAATTAGTGCCTATTTGCCTCGGCAGGTCTCAGTGAACCCTTACGTTCAGGCTGGGACTCGGGCGTCGCGCCGTTGTTCGTGGCGTGGCCGTTCCGTGCGGGATGACCGCGGGGGCGGCTTGGGGGCGCTTTGGGGCACGCTCACGCCACGGCTGGCGAGACTCCGCAAGGCCGCACAGTCGGAGGATCCGTAGTCGCGTTTTCCTGGCTCTCGATGCATGGCCGTCTCCTGCTTTTCTTTCCGCCCGGACCGTCAGATTGAGCGGAAAAGAGGAAATTTCTGGTGGCGCGGCCGTGAATGTTTCGTGACACGCCTTCACGCGGCCGGGGCCGGAATTTCCGTTAAGGCTGCGTCGAGACGTCCGGACGATGTCCGGGCATGCGCTGGATCAGTTCGGTGGCGAGTTTTTCGTAGTCTTCGTCGAAGTGGTGCGAGCCGGGCTTCTTGTACACGGTGACGAAGGCCGGCAGACGGCGATCGGTGCAGCCGCTGTCGTCCGCGTCCTCGGCGCCGTAGTAGCAGGCCATGGGCGGGCGTCCGCCAAGGACCGCGATGGGCGGAATGGCATCGGTGTGCACCACCGGATTCAGCCATTGCAGGAAGTTGTGCGTGTGCGTGGTCCACCAGCCCTGCTGCATGTAGCCCTCGAGTTCGATCTCGAAGTTCACGTCACGGCTGGCCGAGAGCAGGACGAGCTGGCTGAGCTTGTCGCGGTTGTCCTGACGCAGCTTGCCGACGATCGTCGGCAGCACGTCGGCGCCGAACGAATATCCGATCAGCAGCACGCGATGCTTGTTCCACTGACGGGTGTAGCGATCCAGAAGGCCATCCAGGTCGTGCGCGGACTCTTCCGGTGAACGGTAGCGCCAGAAATACTTGAACGTGCTCACCCCCGCGACGGGAATACCGCGCTGGGTGAACACGGCGCCGAGGCGCTGGTCGAGATCCCACCAGCCGCCGTCGCCGGAGTAGATCACCACCAGGAGGTCTTCCTCGCCTGCCGGTGCCGCCTTCAACGCCGGCAGTTCCACGGTGGATTTCTCCATCGAGGCGCGCGTCCATGGATGCCAAGCGAGCAAGGCCAGCACGAGCAGGGCGGCAATGCCGATCAGGACGTAACGGATGATCTTCTTCACGGAACGCTTCACCGGCGCACGACTCCACCGAGGCCGCCGGAAATCAGGCTGGCGACGTTGGCGAGCGCCAGCGGCAGGGCGATGCCGCCGGGAACGGCGATGTAGCGCGGCTCCCACTCGGGATCGAACTTGTCCTTGTAGCGGTGCAATCCACGGAAGTTGTAGAAGCGCTCGCCACGACCGAACACCATGGCGCCGAAACGGCTCCACAACGGTGCCGTGCGGCGGTTTTGCAGGCCCGACAGCGGAGCCATGCCAAGGTTGAACCAGCGATAGCCTTCGGCTTTCGCCCAGACCATCAGTTCGATGAACAGGAAATCCATGATGCCGGAGGGGCCTTCGGGCAGGTGGCGCATGAGATCGACGGAGGCTTCTTCCTTCGTCTCGGTAACGAAAACGTTGGCGAAGGCCACCAGCTCGTCACCCTGCCAGACCACGGCCATCGGGGTACGCGCGAGGTAGCGCTCGTCGAACAGGCCTAGCGAGAAGCGCTTCTCGCGGACCTTCTTGTCGCGCATCCATGCGTCGGACACGTGTTTCAGCTTCGGCATCAAGGCGGGAACGCCTTCGGCGGGGACGATCTCCATGCGCAAGCCATCGCGTGACAGCTTGTTCACCGTCCCTCGCAGGGTCTTCTTCGACTTGCCGTCGAGGTTGAAGTTTTCCAGCCGCACACGTGCTTCTTCGCCGATCTTGAGCAGGTTCATGCCCACGTCGAGATAGAGGTCGAGGTCGGCCGGTCGCACCTGGTAGAAGATCGGCCAGCCACCCGCACGCTCGCAATTCTCCCGGAACGACCAGACCAGTTCCCGCCGCGCCGCTTCGTCGGTGCCGACCGGATCGCCCATGGCCACCCAGCTGCGTCCCTCGATGTCGTACATGATGAAGGCCTGGTCACCCGGAGCGAACATCAACATCTTGTCGCCGACCAGGGCGAGATGCGCCTGCGCGGACTCGAAATGCTTCAACAACGGCATCGCCCGGGCCAGGTCCGCTTCGGCCGGGTAAGCGCGGCGCGGCCGCGCCGGCCGGATCAGGTTGGCCAGCGCGACCAACATCACCACCGCCGTCGCACCCACCAGCGCGCGGAGGGCACGCGGTGCGCCACCGTGGTGGAAACTGAATTCCCACCAGAGATTGTTGCTGTATTCCACGTGCTTGAAGCTGAAGAACACCAGCCACGTGGAGCAGGCCAGCACGGCGCCGATCGCCAGCACCCAGCCGGGCGAGAAGCTGGCGCGGAACAACGACGCGCGCCGGTAGAAGTGCCGGTGCGCGGGAGCCAGGGCGAGCGCGAGCAGGGAAAGCAGGGTCGCTTCCTCATAGTCGATGCCCTTCAGCAGCGACAGGATCGCACCGAGGATCAGCAGCACCAGCGTCAGCACGTAGGCGGCGTCGAGCCGCCTTTGCAGGCCCCGGGCCAGGATCAGCAGCAGCATGCCCACCACGCTGGAGAGGAAGTGCGATACCTCCACCAGCGGCAAGGGCACGAAGCCCCGGAGGATCTCCATGCGCCCCGGAATCGCGAGGGTGGCGCCGGAGAACAGCAGCACGGCGCCACAGACCAGGGTCAGTCCGGCGAAGAACGGCGGCAACAGGCTGCTGAACCACGGCGTGACCATGGCGGCATGGCGCAGCGCGCGGACCTCCCGCCAGATGACCATCACCGTCGCCACGCACAGCGGCAACAGGTAATACACGAGGCGGAAGGCGGCGAGCGAACCCAGGATGGGTGCCTCCAGGCCGTGGTTGCCGGTGGCTCCGAAGCCGGCAAGCATCACCGCCTCGAACACGCCCAGGCCGCCCGGGACGTGGCTGATGAGCCCGGCCATCTGCGCCACGACGAAGATCGCCAGGAAATGGCCGAAGCCGCCTGAAATGGCCTCCGGCATCAGCACGTAGAGCACGCCGGCGGCGAGGCCCCAGTCGAGCGCGCCGGTCAGGATCTGCCGCGCGGCCACGACGGGCGTCGGCGTGTTGATCGCCCAGCGCCATATGCGCACCGGCCGGCGTACCGCCACCGCCACGCCGAACCAGGCCAGTGGCACCAGCACCAGCACGATCGCCAGCGGGAGTCGCAGGCCGGAAAGCGGCACCTCGGGCGGAATCGGCACCAGCAGCAAGGTGACGCCGGTGAGCGCGGCGAGGCCGAGCCAGAAGCTCAGGGTCGTGTAGAGCACCACCCGCGCCACTTCGCCGGTACTGAGCCCGGCCTGGACGTAGAACCGGTAGCGGATGGAGCCGGACACCAGCAGGGACATCCCGAGGGCGTTCGAGAACGCATAGCTGATGAAGGAAATCAGGCCCACCCGCCGGGCCGGCAGCCGTCGGCCGACGCTGGCCAGGCCGAACCAGTCGTAGAGGGTCATGACGACATAGCCCGCCGCGGTCAGCAGCACCGCCAGTGCGATGTCGCTGTTGGGCAACGCGTGCACGTAACCGGCGATCTGCCGGTAAGTGACCTCGCTGGCCATGGCGTGGAGGGCCCACAGCGCCAGGCAAAGCAGGACCACGGACAGCACGGGGCCGCCCGCGCGACGCAGCAGGGTCACATAGAGTGCGCGCTTGGCCAAAGGTTGGTCTGTCGTCGGGAGCTCCGCCCTCGTTTCGTGCTCCACTTGCGCGCTGACTCCAATGGTCGTTCGGTGGTCGTAAGGTCGTGTAGGTTGCCACAGAGCGCGCGGGGACGGCAGGGCGTGTGACCCCGGTGAACGGCCGGCCAACCGGTTTGGCGGTGAAAGGTTCCGCTAAGGTTGGGGAAAGCTCGACGTAAGCACAGGTTCTTACCCTGCGAGGCATGCCGCGCCCGTTCCCGGAGCCGGATCTGCTTCGTGAGGCTCCATGCGTCCTGACTCCCCGGCCCCCGGCGCCCTGCGCCAGCGTTTCCGGCCGCTCCTGTGGTTCGGCATCCTCTTCGTCGGCGTGGCCTTCCTGGTCCGCCTGATCCTGCTGGTGAAAACCCGGCACGAGGTCCCGCCGAACCTGGGTCAGTGGCTGTACTTGTTCCTGGTCGGCCTGGGCTACGACCTGGTCACCTACATCTATTTCGCCTGGCCCCTGCTGCTGGTGCTATGGCTGCTGCCGCGGCGGGTCTACGTCTCGCGCTGGGGGCACCGCATCTTCATCGGCCTGTGCTTCGTGCTGGCGTTCGCCGTGCTCTACCTCGGCGCGGCGGAGCTGGTGTTCTGGGGTGAGTTCAGCGCGCGTTTCAACTTCATCGCCGTGGACTACCTGGTCTATACGCACGAGGTGGTCGGCAACATCCGCGAGTCCTATCCGATCGGGACCTGGTCGGCCCTGCTCGTGCTGGGCACCGTGCTGGTGATCTTCTTCAGCCGTCGCGTGCTGGCCGCCCGCGACGACGGTTCGCGATTCCTCGGCCGCAGCGCCGTGGTGGGCGTGTGGTTGCTGCTCACCGTCGCGGTGAGCTTCGCCGTCGACGGTTCCATGAAGGACCGCTCGAGCAACAACTACGTGAACGAGCTGGCCGGCAACGGCATCTACCAGTTCTTCGCCGCGTTCCGCGACAACGAACTGGACTATGCGAAGTACTACCCCACGCTGCCCAAGGACGAGGCCTTCACCAACCTGCGCGGCCTGCTGAAGACGCCCGAGTCGACTTTCACCAGCGACGATCCGATGGACATCACCCGGACGATCACGGCGAGCGGTGAGGAGAAGAAACTCAACATCGTGCTGATCAGTGTCGAAAGCCTTTCCGGCGATTACGTCGAAGGACTCGACGTCAGCAAGCACAAGCACCTGATGCCGAACCTCGACGCGCTGGCGTCGAAGAGCCTTTTCTTCACCCAGCTCTACGCGAACGGCACGCGCACCGTGCGCGGCCTGGAAGCGCTGGCGCTTTCGGTGCCGCCGACGCCCGGCGAGTCCATCGTGAAGCGGCCGAACAACGAGGGCCTCTGGTCCCTCGCCGATGTGTTCAACGCGAAGGGCTACGAGTCCGAGTTCCTTTACGGCGGCTACGGCTACTTCGACAACATGGACCACTTCTTCGCCAGCAACGGCTATACCGCCGTGGACCGCGGTGCGATCGACGACAAGGACATCCATGCGGAGAACGTCTGGGGCGTGGCCGACGAGGATCTCTACACCCTCGTGATGAAGCGCATGGACGACGCGTACGCGAAGGGCAAGCCATTCTTCGGTCACGTGATGACCACCTCGAACCACCGGCCGTTCACCTTCCCCGAAGGCCGGGTGAAGTTGCCGCAGGGTTCGCGCCGCGCCGCCGTGCAATACACCGACTGGGCGATCGCCGATTTCCTCAAGCGTGCGTCGACCAAGCCCTGGTTCGACGACACGATCTTCGTCATCACGGCGGACCATTGCGCGACCAGCGCCGGCAAGACCAGCCTGCCCGTCGACCGTTACCACATCCCGTTGTTCATCTATTCGCCCAAGCACGTGCCGCCGGGCCGGGTGGATCGACTGATGAGCCAGATCGACATCCCGCCGACGATCCTTGGCATGCTCAATTTCAGCTATACCTCGCGCTTCTACGGCTACGACATCTTCAAGCTGGAGCCCGGCCGCGAGCGCGCCTTCCTGAGTACTTACCAGGAACTCGGCTACCTGCATGGCGACCGCCTGACTTCCCTGATCCCGCGCCAACCGGTGAAGGAAATGATTCCGCAAAAGACGACAGGTGACGCCACGCCGGTCGAGCACATGAACCCGGTGGACGCGAAGGACGCCGTCACCTATTACCAGACGGCCGCATACCTCTTCACGAACGGGCTGATGAAGCGCAAGACGCCACCGGCGAACTAGCGGCCGAAGAACATCGAGACGCCCACGCCCGCGACCACGGAAGGTCCGTGGCGACCGATACGGTGAAGCGCGTAGGCGTCGAGTTGCACATGGTCGCCCACGTCATAGGCGACGCCGCCACCGGCTTGTAGCTCGTTGCCGTCCTCCGCATCGTGGATGGCATCCGTTTCGACATAGGCGACGAGGTTCTCCCCGAACTTGCGGCCGAATGTCGGCGCCAGCGTCCATGTATTCCGACCTTTCAGGCGGTCGATGTTCGCGTACAAGGTGTTCTGGTACGCATCGTCCGACTTCCACTGCATCGTCGTGCCGAGGCTGACCTGGCGCGCACCGTTGCCGAAGTCCTCGTCGCCATTGGCGAACGTCACCTCGCCCAGCGCGGCCCAACTGAAGGCACCCGCATCACCCGATCCAGCGGGAGCCCATTTCAACGCCACGCTGGTGTCGCCGTGGCCTACCGCATGGCGGTGTGAACCCTGCCCACGCTCTTCCAGGCGGTTCCAGGCCGAGCCGCCGAGCTGGAATTCGACGGGACCGCCGAGGCCGATGCGAACGAGGCTGTCCGCGGTGTAGGTGCGGTCGAGGAATCCGTCCTGGCGTTGACGCTCATAGGTCGGCAGGCCTTGTTCCAGCGCCAGCGTGCCCGCCGGAAGCACCGTAGTGGCGAAGCCGGCGCCCGGCCGATCGAAGTCGGGCGGATCGGCGAAGGCCGGCGCACTGAGGAACATCGAGGCGAGGAAGGCGAGGGCAGGGCGCAGGTTCATGCGCCCATTGTGACCGCTGCCGGCGTCGTGGCGTCGTGCACAAGGCAGACGCCACGACCCCGGCTCTTTCGTCAGGGCGCTTTCACCACCGGAAAGCTCTCCGCGACCTCGACGGCCGCTTCGCCTGCGATGTCGGTGGCCGAGCGGCCGAGCTTCACCGTGTAGCGACCCGGCGCCACGCGCCAGCGCTTGCCGGCATCGTCGTAGCGGGCGAGCGCGAGGGGCTCCAACGGAATGTCGACGCGGCTGCTGGCACCCGGCGACAGCTTCACCTTGCTCCAGCCGGCCAGGCGGCGCGTGGCGGCGCCGGGTGCCGTCACGTAGATCTGCGGGACGTCCGCGCCGGCCACCTTGCCCGTGTTCTTCACGGTGACGTGTGCCACGGGATGGCCCGCCGCATCCTTGTCAACCGCGAAATCGCTGTACGCGAAGCTCGTGTAGGTCAGGCCATGACCGAAGGCGAACAGCGGTTCGCGATGCGTCTTCTCGAACCAGCGATAGCCGACATCGGCGCCTTCGATGTTGTAGTCGACGTTGTCCGCCGGCTTCGCCTTGGAATAGAGTCCGGCCGCCTCGATCGTCGTCCGCGGCAACTGCGATTCGTCCTTCGGCCAACTCACCGGCAAGCGTCCGGAGGGTGCCGTCACGCCATAGAGCAACCGTGCGATGGCTTCGCCGCCACCCGAACCGGGATACCAGGCTTCCATCACGGCACCGACCTGGCCGAGCCAGGGCATGTTCACCGGGCCGTTGGTTTCCAGCACCACGATCGTCTTCGGGTTGGCCTTGGCCACGGCGGCGATCAACGCGTCCTGGTTGTCCGGCAGCGAGAGGTCGGTCCAGTCGAACGATTCGGCCGCCCACTTGGTGACGAAGACGACGGCGACATCCGATCCGGCGGCAGCCTTGGCGGCGGCCGCCGGATCGGTACCCGGATCGAAGCTCACCTTGCCACCCGAGAGCTTCTGGATGAAGGCGAGCGGTGCCGACGCGTGGTACTTCATCGGGCCAGGCCATGCCTTCGGCTCCAGGCCTGGAACCGGGTCGCCCGCCACATCGGAGACCAGCGACGATCCACCACCGGCGAGCACGCCCTTGTCGGCATGGCCACCGATCACGGCGACCGACTGGCCCTTCCGTGCCAGCGGCAGCAAGCCGGCTTCGTTACGCAGCAGCACCGCGCCCGCTTCGAGGGTGTCGCGTGCCACGACGCGGTCCGCCTCGTACGGCACCTTGGTCTTCTTCATCGGCTCGTCGATGACGCCGTGGGCGAACAGGCTGCGCATCACGCGTTTCACCATGTCGTCGAGCCGCGCCTTCGGGAACTGGCCCGAGGCATAGGCCTCGCGCAACGGCTTGTCGAAGAACACCTCCTTGTCGAATACCTCGCCCGCCGATTCCTGGTCGAGACCGGCCATCGCCGCCTTGGTCGCGCTATGCACGCCACCCCAGTCGGACATGACCCAGCCCTTGAAGCCCCATTCCTGCTTGAGCACCTGGTTGAGCAACCAGTCGTGTTCACCGGCATAGGTGCCGTTGACCCGGTTGTACGAGGACATCACCGAGCCGGGATCGCCCTTGGCGATGGCGAGCTGGAAGGCCAGCAGGTCCGATTCACGCAAGGCGACCGGGTCGATGTCGGCGCTCAGCGTATTGCGTCCGGATTCGAGGTCGTTGATGGCGAAGTGCTTCACCGTCGCGACCACCTTGCGCTCCTGGATGCCCTTCACCGCGGCGCCGACCATCGTGCCGGCCAGCACCGGGTCTTCGCCCGCGTATTCGAAGTTGCGTCCGTTGCGCGGATCGCGCACCAGGTTCACCCCGCCGGAGAGAAGCACGCCATAACCCTTGCCGCGCGCCTCGCCACCGATCATGCGTCCGCCGGCATGGGCCACGGACGGATCGAAGCTGGCGGCCGTGGCGAGGCCGGCGGGCAACGAGATGGCGCCCAGCTGGTCGTTGCCGGGCCGGGCCACGCCAAGACCGGCGTCGGTCTCGTTCAGGACCGGCAAGCCAAGGTGCGGAATGGCGGGAACGTACCCGGCACCATCGAGGGAATCCGCCGGATGGGGCAGCTTGTCGTTCTTCTGGCCGAAATCCGACCGGATCAGCCGGAATTTCTCATCGTCGGTCATCGCCGCCACGATCAGTTCGGCGCGCCGGTCCGGCGACAGCGAGCGATCCATCCACGGCCGCTCGGCCGGAGGGGCGGCGTTCACGGCGCCGGCGAGGCCGGTGGAGAGGGCAAGGGCGAGGGTGGTGCGGCGCGCGATATCGGGCATGGTCACGATTCGATCCGGGGGAAACACCAACCATCGCCAAGTAACGCTTTCATCGCAACCCATGCGACCGTCCCGGGTTACCCTTCGGCTTGCCAAATAGGCCTTTCGGCCCCACTTAAGTGATTCAATGAATTCACAAAAGTCGACGCCACTCGCTGCTTTCCACCCCGCCGTCGCCGATTGGTTCGCGAGTACCTTCGCCGAGCCCACGGCGGCCCAGGTCGCGGCGTGGCCAGCGATCCGCTCCGGCCGGCATACCCTCGTCGCGGCGCCGACGGGCTCGGGCAAGACCCTCACCGCCTTCCTTTCCGCCATCGACATGCTGGTGCGCGAAGGCGTGGAAGAGGGTGGCTTGCGCGATCGCACGACAATCCTCTACGTCTCGCCGCTGAAAGCGTTGTCGAACGACATCCGGATCAACCTCGAAGCGCCGCTGGCAGGCATCCGCGAGGAACTGCGCAAGCAAGGGCTGCCCGACCTCGAAATCCGCAGCGCCGTGCGCACGGGCGATACACCTTCGTCCGACCGTGAGCGGATGAAGCGCCGGCCGCCGCATATCCTGGTCACCACGCCGGAATCGCTCTACGTGCTGCTCGGCTCGGAATCGGGCCGGGCGATCCTGCGCGACATCCGCGAGGTGATCGTCGACGAAATCCATGCCGTGGCGGCCAGCAAGCGTGGCAGCCACCTGGCCATCTCACTGGAGCGGCTGGAATCCCTCGCCCAGCGCCGTATCACCCGTATCGGCCTTTCCGCCACGCAAAAGCCGATCGAGAAGGTCGCCGCCTTCCTCACCGGAAGCGAGCGCGCAGACTGCGCCATCGTCGACATCGGCCACTCGCGCCATCGCGACCTCGCGCTCGAGGTGCCGCCGGTGCCGCTCGAGGCGGTGATGTCGAACGACATGTGGGAGCTGGTCTACAACCGGCTCGGCAACCTGATCGAGCAACATCGCACCACGCTCGTCTTCGTGAACACGCGGCGCATGGCGGAACGCGTCTCGCGGCATCTTTCCGAGCGGCTCGGCAAGGAAGCGGTCACCGCGCACCATGGCAGCCTTTCACGCGAGCAGCGGCTCGACGCCGAGCAAAGGTTGAAGCGTGGCGAATTGCGCGCGCTCGTGGCCACGGCTTCGCTCGAACTCGGCATCGACATCGGCGACGTGGACCTCGTTTGCCAGATCGCCTCGCCACGCTCCATCGCCGCCTTCCTGCAACGCGCGGGGCGTGCCGGCCATGCCGTCGGCGGCACGCCGAAGGCCCGCCTGTTCCCCACCTCGCGCGACGATCTCATCGAGTGCGCGGCGCTGCTCGATTGCGTGCGCCGTGGCGAACTGGATGCGCTCGTCCTTCCGCACGAACCGCTCGACGTGCTCGCCCAGCAGATCGTGGCCGAGGTCGCCTGCCAGGAATGGGATGAAGACGCCTTGTTCGACCTCGTCCGTCGCGCGTACCCGTTCAAGGACCTGAAACGCGAGACCTTCGACGAGACCGTGCGCATGCTGGCCGAGGGATTCACCACGCGCGTCGGCCCGCGTGGTTCGTACATCCACCGCGACGCCGTGAACAAGCGCCTGCGTGAGCGCCGCGGCGCGCGGCTGACCGCCGTGACTTCCGGTGGCACCATCCCCGACACCGGCGACTACAACGTGCTGCTCGAACCGCAGGCGATCATCGTCGGCACGGTGAACGAGGATTTCGCGGTGGAAAGCCTCGCCGGTGACGTCTTCCAGCTGGGCAACCGCTCCTACCGCATCCTGCGCGTGGAGATGGGCCGCCTGCGCGTCGAGGATGCGCAAGGTGCGCCGCCGAACATTCCTTTCTGGCTCGGCGAGGCGCCGGGGCGCACCGATGAACTTTCCTTCGGCGTGTCGCGCCTGCGTACCGACATCTCGACCGCCTTCGACAAGGGCGGCCGCGATGCCGCGCTCGCGTACCTCGTGGACACCCTGTCGCTGTCGAAAGCCGCGGCCGAGCAAATTGTCGACTACCTGTTCCGGGCGCGTGCCGCGCTCGGTGCCCTGCCGACGCACGACACCCTGGTGATGGAGCGTTTCTTCGACGAGTCCGGGGGCACCCAGCTCATCATCCACACACCCTTCGGCAGCCGCATCAACCGCGCCTGGGGGCTGGCCCTGCGCAAGCGCTTCTGTCGCAAGTTCAATTTCGAATTGCAGGCGGCCGCCACCGAAGACGCGATCGTGCTGTCGCTGTCCACCAGCCACAGCTTTCCGTTGGACGAAGTGGCGCGCTACCTGCATTCGAACTCGGCCGAGCACGTGCTGGTCCAGGCCCTGCTCGACGCGCCGCTGTTCGGCGTGCGCTGGCGCTGGAACGCCACCACGGCGCTCGCCCTGCCGCGCTTCAGCGGCGGCAAGAAGGTCCCGCCGCAGTTGCAGCGGATGAAGAGCGAAGACCTGCTCGCCACGGTCTTCCCCGACCAGGTCGCCTGCGCGGAGAACCTCGTCGGTGAGCGCGAGGTGCCCGATCACCCGCTGGTGAAGCAGACGCTCGAGGATTGCCTGCACGAAGCGATGGATAGCGAAGGCTTGCTCGGCGTGCTGCGCGGGCTCGAGTCCGGCACGATCACCATGGTCGCACGCGACCTCGCCACTCCCTCGCCGCTGGCGGCGGAGGTGCTCAGCGCGGCTCCCTACGCGTTCCTCGACGATGCGCCGCTCGAGGAACGCCGCACGCAGGCGGTGCAGTCGCGCCGCTGGAACGAGGCGGAGAGCGCCGACGACCTCGGCCGGCTCGATCCGGAGGCGATCGCCTCGGTACGGGAAGAAGCCTGGCCCGAAGCGCGCAGCGCGGACGAGATGCACGAGGCCCTGGTCCAGCTCGGCGCGATCACGCTCGACGAGGTACGCGACAACGCCGGTTGGGCGAAACTGCTTTCGGCGCTCTCGGCCGATGCACGTGCGACGCGGCTCTCCCATGAGGGCGTGTCGTTGTGGGTCGCCGCGGAACGCTTGCCTGCATGGCGGGCCATCCATCCCGGCGCCGGCATGACGCCGGCGATCGTGGCACCCGCCGAATTCGAGGCGCAGGCGTGGACATCCGAATCCGCGCTCGTCGATATCGTCCGCGGACGCCTCGGCGGCCTCGGACCTGTGCCCGCCATCGTCCTTGCCACGTCCCTCGGGGTGGCGGTGGCCGACGTCGAACTGGCATTGGCTTCGCTGGAGAGCGAAGGCTACGTCATGCGCGGCCCCTTCTCCCCGGGCGCCTCCGAGGTGGAATGGTGCGAGCGCCATCTCCTCGCGCGCATCCATCGCTACACCATCGGACGCCTGCGCCGGGAAATCGAACCGGTCGCACCACGCGACTTCCTCCGCTTCCTGCTCGACTGGCAACACGTGACCCGCGCGACACAGGTGGCGGGACCGGATGCGCTCGCCGGTGTCATCGGCCAACTCGAAGGCTTCGAAGCGGCGGCGGGTGCGTGGGAATCGGAATTGCTACCCGCACGCGTCAGCGACTACAGCATCGGCTGGCTCGACGACTTGTGCCGTGCGGGCCGCGTCGTCTGGAGCCGGCTGCGCCTGGGTACCGGCAACGGCGGGCCGGTACGGTCGACGCCGATCGTGCTGCTGCCGCGTCGTCAGTTGCCCGTCTGGTCGGCGGCGGCACCCGCCGCGAACGACGAGCAGCCGCTGTCGTCGCGTGCGCAGGCCGTTGCCGATGCCCTGCGCGATGAAGGCGCGTTGTTCTTCGACGAACTCGCGTCGACCACGCGCCTGTTGCGCACCGAGCTCGAAGATGCGCTCGGTGAACTGGTCGCCGCGGGCCGCGCCACGGCCGATAGCTTCGCCGGCTTGCGCGCGCTCCTGCTTCCCGCCTCCAAGCGAAACGGCAACCGCCACCGGCGCACGCGGCGGCACATGCTCAGTGGCATCGAGGACGCCGGCCGCTGGGCGTTGGCGCGGCGGCCGAGCGAACAACGCAATGACGCGGACGGCCTGGAGCACATCGCGCGTACCTTGTTGCGCCGCTACGGCGTGGTCAGCTGGCGCATCCTGGAACGCGAGGCCGCATGGCTGCCGGCATGGCGCGACCTGCGGCGCGTGTATCACCGGCTCGAGGCGCGCGGCGAGATTCGCGGCGGCCGTTTCGTCGACGGCCTCGTCGGCGAGCAATTCGCCTTGCCCGAGGCACTGGCGGCGCTACGCCAGATCCGCCATCGCGTTCACGATGGCGAGATCGTGTGCATCGCCGGCACCGACCCGCTGAACTTGGTCGGCAACATGGTCGCCGGCGGCAAGGTACCGTCGACGATCGGCAACCGCATCGCCATCCGCGATGGCATCCCGCTGGCCGCGATGATCGCCGGCAAGTTCGTCACGCTCACGCCATTGGAAGGCGACGACGAACGCGAAGCCCGCGCCGCCTTGCAGCGCAAAGCCGACATGCGCACCGTACTGGCCTGAAGCCATTTTTCTTGGGAACCAGCTCTGGTGGAAGCCTGCTCTGGTGGGAGCCGACCTTGTCGGCGATCCCGCGGCAGCGGGCCAGGTCGAGGCAAGCACCCATCGCCGACAAGGTCGGCTCCCACAAGGCCTCTCACCAAGCTGTCAGGCCCATAGCCTACCGGCCATCAGCGGAGTTGCACGTCGCCCAGCACCCATAGCTTCGGGCCGGGCTTGCCGGTGACGACGAAGCACAGGTCGTGCGTGCCTTCCCTCTTGGGCAGGACGCCATCGAGTGTCGCGCGGCCATCCTTCGCCTTCGCCAGCGGAATGCTGGCGAGCTTGGGCCCGTCGCAGGTGTCCTGGTGCACTTCCAGTTCGCCCGCGCCCGAACGCGCCTTGCGCGCCACGATGCCCTTGGCGTCCTTCCATAGCGCGTAGTTGTAGGGCAGGCGATCCACCGTCACGGCGATGCCATAACGGCCGTCGAGCTTCACGCCCTTCCATACCCAGCAGGTGTCCATGATGTCCACCTTGTACACGGGACGCTGGCCGTTCACCGCGTTGGGCGATTCCAGGCGCAGCACGAGCTTGTCGCTGCACGTGTCCAGCTCGTCGCTGGTCCGGCGCAAGAGCGACTTGGCGTCGATCTCGCGATCGCGCGGGCCGGCCAGACCGAAGCCACCGGCGAACGCGTTGGCACGAACCGTCGTCGGCAACGATACGTCGAAGGGGCCGCCATAGGCGGTGGACTGCGAGGTCGGTGCGGAACCATCGGTGGTATAGCGCAGCGTGCCGTAACCGCTCTGGTTGGACAGCGTCACCTTCGCCTTGTCCTCGCCGGCCGCCTCGGCCTGGATGGCGACCGCATACGCGCCGTCGGACGGAACGATGCCCGCCGCGCGGTAACGCGACATCTGCGCGGGGAGGCGCGCGATGAAGCCACTCCAATCCGCCTTGGGCGACCACGTGCGCTCGGCCAGCGCCGCCATGCGCGGGAAGATGGCGTGCTGCGTGCGGTACCAGTTCGGCAAGTACTCGCTGAACACCGTGACCTGCGCGCCGAGCACGTGGCTGGCCTTGTCCGGCGCGATCTCCGCCGACACCGGCTCGAAGTCGTAGAGCGTCTTCAACGTCTGCCCGGAAGGGCGGCCTGGCTGCTCGTCGGGAAGGCTGGATTGCAACTGGTCGAGGTAGAGCGTCGGCGACGGCGCGAGCACGACGTCATGGCCGGCATTGGCCGCCTTGACCGCGCCCTTGGTGCCCCGCCACGACATCACCGTGGCACTGGCGGGCACCTTGCCGTCGAGGATCTCGTCCCAGCCGATCAGGCGGCGACCATGTTTCTCCAGATAGTCACCGATGCGCGCGATGAACCAGCCCTGCATCTGCTCCTCGTCGGTGATGCCGAGCGATTTCATCTTCGCCTGCACCGTCTTCGAACGTTCCCACTCGTCCTTCGCCGCCTCGTCGCCACCGACATGGATATAGGTGGACGGGAAGACCGCCATCACCTCGTCCAGTACGTCCTGCAGGAAGACGAAGGTACCGTCGTCGACGTTGTACAGCGCGGTGTTCACACCCCAATCGGACGATACGGGAAGCTTCTTGCCGCCGGCACCGAACTTCGGATACGCGGCGACCGCGGCTTGCGCATGTCCCGGTATCTCGATCTCCGGCACCACGGTGATATGACGCTCCGCCGCGTAGGCCACGATCTGTTTTGCCTCGTCCTGCGTGTAGAAGCCGCAGTACGGATGATCGGCGTCGCCGGTCAGCGCGACATCGGGGCCGACGGGCTGGCGACATGCGCCGATTTCCGTGAGCCGGGGATACTTCTCGATCTGCAGGCGCCAGCCCTGGTCGTCGGTGAGATGCCAGTGGAAGGTGTTGAGCTTGTGCATGGCCATCTGGTCGAGCAGGTGCTCGATCTCGTTCACCGACTGGAAGTGCCGGCTGGAATCGAGCATCAGGCCACGCCATTCGAAGCGCGGCGCGTCGACGATATGCACGCCGGGCACGCCGTTCTGCGCCGCGGGGTCGGTCAGCAATTGCCAGTAGGTCACGGCACCGTAGAACAGGCCGGTTTCATCGTTCGCGGCGATACGCACGCCACTGCCGTCGACGTCGAGCGTATAAGCCTCGCGTCCCTTGATGCTGGATACCGTGGCGAGGGCGATGCCACCGCTGCTGGGCTTGCCCTCGACGATGGCCGGGGTGAAGCCCCTGGCCTGGCGAATCCAGCCTTGCAGTTGGACGGCAACGCGCTTCGCCTGCGTATCGCCGGGTGCCACGCTGATCGGCGTGCCCGCAACGAGACGGAAATGCCCGGGAGTGCGCTGCAACCGCGCGGGCATGGGAATGAGGGATAGCGGAGTGTCGTCGACGGGACCGGCTTCATGCCTCGGCTGGTTGGCACAGGCGGCAAGGCCTGCGGCCATGGCGAGGAGGAGGATTCGGCGCATCGAGGGCTCCTGTCGTATCGGTTGTGGATCGGTCGATTGTGGCGGTAACCGGTGACGCTGCCTACCGTGACTTCGAAGCCATGCGTTGTGGGAGCCGGCTATGCCGGCGATCCCGCGGCAGCGGGGCAGGTCGAGGCAAGCAGCCATCGCCGCTGAAGCGGCTCCCACCATCGAAGCGGTGCCTGCGACTGGGGGTACTGCCCACTGAAGGCCGACCCAAAAAAGCGGGCCCGATGAAGATGCGTCGGGCCCGAGGGGAATGGAGCTTCGAGGGGTGAGCGTGCGGCCATCCGTGGCCGCACGTCCGGGACGCGCTATCAGAGGTCGAAATGCACCGAGGCCATGTAGCGGCGGCCGGTGGTGTACTTGGCTACCGGCATCGCGGTGATGCCGAGGTACTGCTTGTACTTCTCGTTGGTGAGGTTCATGCCCGCGAGGGTGAACGACACCTGCTTGTTGAGCTTCCAGCCCAGCGTCGCACCGAGATCGCCGTAATCGGCCGTGGTGGCCGGCGGCGCACCGGCGATGTAGCCGCCGGCGAGGTACTTGCCACGCCAGTTGTAGGTGACGCGGGCACTGAACGGGCCCATTTCGTAGTACGGGCTGACCGAGTACGAGTTCTTCGAGTTGTACGGCAGCGAACCACCCGAATCCAGCGTGCCCTTGGCATACGTGTAGTTGGCGGTCACGCCGAAACCCGTGTCCCAGAACGCCTGCTGGTAGCTCAGGCTGCCGCCGCGCACCTTGCCCGAACCGGTGTCGCGCGGGCGGCTGATGCTATAGGTGCAGAAGCCGTCCGGCGTGCAGAGACCCTGGGCGACCTGGCGCGCGAACGTCGTCTGGTCGTTGAAGATGCCCGAGTTGAACTGCTGTTCCGGCGCGGAATCGACGAAGGTGTAGTTCTCGATCTTCTTGTAGAAGCCGGTCAGGGCCACGTACGACTGCGGCGCGAAGTACCACTCGGCGGAAAGCGAGAAGTTCTTCGACTTGTACGGCTTCAGGTCGGGGTTGCCGCCGGAGCCGGTGAGCACGGAGTCGTTGAGGAACAGGTTGTTCACCTGCATGTTGTACGGCGGGCGGGCGATCACCTTCGCCGCGGCCAGGCGCAGCACCACGTCTTCGCTGACGTCGTAGGCCACGTTCAGGCTGGGCAGCCAGTTCTTCGTGGTCTTGGACGAGGTCTGCCAGGAACCGGCCGGCGCGGGCAGCACCGGTGCGCCGCTGTAGACGAAGCCCGTGCCGTCGGTCTTGGTGTCGACGTAGCGGAAGCCCACGTTGCCGTGGAAGTCGCCGCCGGCGAAGTTACCCTGCACATAGGCCGCGTTGGTCTTCTCGACCAGCTTGTAGGTACCGTTGAGGTAGGTGCCCGCGTCCTCGTTGCCGCCGTTCGTGTTGCGCACCCAGGCGTACTGGGCGTCACGGTCCGGCATCACGTGGCTCGACGAACCATCCAGCGCGCCGTCGAACGCATCCAGCGTATCGGTGAAGCCGCCGAAGCCGAGCGCGGCAAGGTTGGTCGGTGCGTTGCCACCGTAGACATGCGCCTGCATGCCTTCCTCGTGGCGGTTCCAGCGATAACCGAAGGCCAGTTCGTTGAAGAACGAATCGAAGTACTTCGAGAAGTCCAACTGCGCATACGTGTCACGCGACTGCGCCGAATAGTCACCGTAGTTGCCCGGCCAGCCGCCGAGGCCATCCACGTCGCCCATGTGCCAGTTCGCCGGATCGCGCGCGGCGGCCGGGTTGTCGAAGGCGAAGCCCTTGTTGATGTCCCAGGTGTAGCCGCCGGCATAGACCGGCTCCATCACCGCCTGGGAAATGTTGTTGTTGGTCGCCTTGCTGTAGCCGGCCGCGCCGCCCAGCTTCCAGCCGTCGCCGCGATAGGTCGACTTCAGGTCGAACGCCGACGTGCGCACCACGGATTTACGGATGTTGCTGTCGAAGGTGCCCTGCGCGATCGCCGGGCAGCCGACCGTATCGTTGCCGCAGACATGGCCGCCGGTGACGACGCCATTGGGACCCTGGTTGAAGCTGGTGACGTTGCCCGGCGTGGCACCGGTGAACGGGTACAGCGACTGGTTCCAGTTGTCGAAGTTCTCGCGGACGAACAGGTTGTTGATGTCGATGTCCCAGTTGTCCGTCGGACGGATCTGGAAGCCCAGCGTGGCGGTGTCGCGCTTGCGCTTCTGCTGGAACCACGCCGAGTTCACCTCGTCGGGCACCTTCGCGTTCGGATCGAGCGTGCCGTTGGCGATGCCGGCGGCCACGGCGGGGCTGGAAGCCCATTTCGATACCGGGCTGTAGCTGAAGATCTCGAAGCCCTGGCGATCGATCTTCTCTTCGTAGTGCTGGATCGAACCGATCACGCCGAAGGTGTTGCTGGCGTTCTTCCAGCTGTACAACGCCGAACCGTTCGGGCGGGTACCCGGCGTGGCCTGGTCGTTGTAGTTGAGGCCGAACGAACCGCGGATGGTATTCGCCGGCAGGTCCAGCGGCTGCAGTGTGTGCAGCAGGATGGTGCCGCCGAGGCTGCCTTCCGGCAGGCGCGCTTCCGGCGACTTGTAGACCTCCAGGCGGCCGACGATTTCCGGGGCCAGCATGGTGAAGTCGAAACCGCGGTTCGGCTGCGCGCCGTACTGCCACGGCGTCTGCGAGATCGGCTGGCCGTTGAGGAAGGTGAGGTTGAGGCTGGGATCGGTGCCGTCGATGGAGACGCGGTCGCCCTGGCCGAACGCACGGTCGATCACGACGCCGGGAATCTGCGTCATCGCCTCGGCGACGTTGGTGTTCGGGAACTTGCCGATGTCCTCGGCGGTGACCGCTTCGACGACGGCGTCGGCGTTGCGCTTGGTGTCCAGCGACTTTTCCAGGCTGGCGCGGATACCGGTGACGGTGATGCCTTCGAGCTGTGCGGCTTTCGCGGCATCCGCCTTTTCCTGGGCGGTCTGGGGTTTCGCCGGAGGCGGCGCGGCGTCTTGCGCGGCGGCGATTCCGGTGAAACAACACAATGCGGCGACGATGCTCGCCGTAAGCAGGTTTCTACGATGCGACATGATGTCCTCCCCTCAGAGGATGTAGCGACGACGGGTTTCGCGGCCGCGCCGTGCTTCGTTGCTATCGAAGGGCCTTGCGGCCCGGTTTTTGAACTAAGCGAAGCGTTCCTTTCCCGCTCTTCAATGAGCGGTCGAACCGTGCAGGTAGAGACCGGCGGCACCGATCACACCCAACTGTCCGTGGTCCATCAGACGTACCGGCACTTGCTGGAGAAAGGCGCGCATGACGCCCTTGTTGAAGAACCTGGTGGCGAAGCTGCTGGCGAGCAGGCGGTCGCGTACCTGCGGCAGGATTCCGCCGGCGAGGTACACGCCACCACGGGCGCCGTAGAGCATGGCGAGATCGCCGACGAAGCTGCCGAGCAGCCCGCAGAAGACGTCCAGCGCTTCGCTCGCGGCGATGTCGCTGCCGTCGAGCGCGGCGCCGGTCACGGCGGCGGGGGTGGGCAGCGTCGCGGGTATGCCGCGCAGCGTGGAAATGGCTCGATAGAGATTGAGCAGGCCCGGGCCGGAAAGCGCGGTCTCATAGGAAACGTAATCACGGCCGCGCGCCAGCTCGGCGAGGATGGCGACTTCGCGCTCGTTGCCCGGGGCCAGCGATATCTGCCCCGCTTCGGTCGGCAGCACGGTGGCGTGTGGCTTGCCGGGCAGGAGCACGGCCGAACCGAGACCCGTGCCGGGTCCCATCACGAGGATCGGTCCCTCCGCCGCTTCGGCGGCCGTCTCGATGATCGGCGTGGTTTCGTGGCCCTGCAGGAACTGGCAGGCGTAGGCCACGGCCTCGAAATCGTTGACGACGGCGAGCCCGGTCAGCCCGAGGGTCGCTCGAATGTCGCCGATGGAAACCGGCCAGGGAAGGTTCTCGTTGACGATGGCGTCGCCAAGCACGTAGCCGGCACTCGCCACGGCGCAATGCTCGATGGCGTCCTGGCCTTCCAGGCGGCCGACGAAGTCCTGCAGGACGGCGGTCAGGCTGGGCCAATCGGCGCAGGCATAGCGTTCATAGCGGAGCACGTCGATGGCGTTGGACCCGGCGGCGCGACGAACCAGGCCGATACGGGCATGCGTGCCGCCCACGTCGGCGGCGATGAACGCCCCGGTCCGCGATGCACGCACGATTCCCCGTTGTTTGGCCGACTCGCCCATCCCGCGCCCCTTATGGCTCCCCCAACTGCGACCGAGTCTGTAAGTCGAATGACAACGTTGTCAACAGGACAAATGGCTAGGACAACCTTCATTCCATAACGCAGCGCAACAGGAAACCTCGCAACGGGAGGCCGTCTCGCTCGTCATCGGCGCCACATATGGCGGCTGGCACGCGCGTCGCATGGCGGATCAGTGGCTTGACGCGCCGCGGCATCGAAAGCGGCGTCCCCTGCCATCGGTCATGCCGAATGCGCTTCCGGCGATTGACAACGTTACGCACACGAGTCAATAAAGGGACAAATCGGGCGTGTCCGGCGGTGTCGCCGTTCCGGATACCGAACACCACACGAGGGGAGCCACCCATGTCGTCCACCGCGGTCGCCGTCGACGAGACGCGCCATTCCAGCCTGGTTCCGATGATCATCATCGGCGTCCTGTTCTTCATCTTCGGTTTCGTCACCTGGCTCAACGGACCACTGATCACCTTCGTCAAGCTCGCTTTCAACCTCGACGACGTGAACGCGTTCCTCGTGCCGATGGCCTTCTACCTGTCGTATTTCTTCCTCGCCCTGCCCTCGTCCTTCATCCTGAAGAAGACCGGCATGAAGAAAGGCATGGGCCTGGGCCTCTTCGTGATGGCGATCGGCGCGGTGATGTTCGGCCAGTTCGTCACCATGCGCGTCTACCCGGGTGCGCTCACCGGCCTGTTCGTCATCGGTGCCGGCCTCTCGCTGCTGCAAACCGCGTCCAACCCGTACATCTCCATCCTCGGCCCGATCGACAGCGGTGCGCAGCGCATCGCCTTCATGGGCATCTGCAACAAGCTCGCCGGTGCCGCGGCACCGTTCGTGTTCAGCGCGGTGGTGATGAGCAACATTGGCAGCTTCGACAAGCAGATCGCGGCGGCCGGCTCCCCGGAGGCGAAGGACGCCTTGCTCGCGGCCTTCGCCGCGAAGGTGCACCTGCCGTACATGGTGATGGCCGGCCTCCTGGTGGTGCTGGCGGTATGGGTGGTGCGTTCCTCGCTGCCCGAGATCAAGCCGTCGAGCGACAATTCCGAGCGCGCCATCGGCCATGCCAAGGGCAGCCTCTTCAGCTTTCCGCACCTCTGGCTGGGCGTGCTCTGCCTGTTCGTCTATGTGGGCGTGGAAGTGATGGCCGGCGACGCCATCGGCACCTATGGCCAGGGCTTCGGCATGACACCCGCCGACACGCAGCACTTCACCTCGTACACGCTCATCGCGATGCTGGTGGGCTATATCGCCGGCCTGCTCCTGATTCCGAAGTTCGTCTCGCAGCAGCGCTACCTCGCCTTCTCCGCGGTCCTCGGCGTGGTTTTCTCGATCGGCACCTACGTCACCAGCGGCTATGTCTCGGTGGGCTTCGTCGCCGCCCTGGGCTTCGCCAACGCGATGATGTGGCCGGCGATCTTCCCGCTGGCGATCAAGGGCCTGGGCGCCCTCACCGAGTTCGGCTCGGCCTTCCTCATCATGGGCATCGCGGGCGGCGCGATCATCCCGGTGATCTTCGCCCACCTGAAGCAGACCTACGATTTCCAGGCGGTGTTCCTGTGCCTGATGGTGCCCTGCTACCTGTACATCCTGTACTACGGCGCGGCGGGCCACCGGGTCGGACAGCACGTCAAGGACTGACGTCCCGCCTTCGCTAAGTAACGGCCATCCGCTAGGATGGCCGTCTTGCTATTGAGGGGTCGTAGATTGCGTAGCCCTACCATTAAGGACGTCGCCGAGCGCGCGGGCGTATCGCTCAAGACCGTCTCTCGCGTGATCAACCACGAGCCGTCGGTCCATGCGCGCACCCGTGAAAGGGTGCAGCGCGCGATCGAGGCGCTCGATTACCAGCCCGACCAGGCGGCGCGCAGCCTGCGCAGCTCGCGGACCTACGCGCTGGGCCTGGTCTACGACAACCCCAACGCACACTATGTCATCGCCATGCAGAATGGCGTGCTTTCGGTATGCCGCGAGCGCGGTTTCGGGCTGCAGATCCATCCCTGCGATTCCTCCGCGCCCCGCCTGGCCGAGCAGCTGGGCGACCTGGTACGTCGTAACCGCCTGGCCGGCCTCGTGCTCTGCCCGCCGATGTCCGAACAGCCGGGCCTGCTGGCGACGCTGACCGAGCAGAAGGTCCCGTTCGTGCGGATCATCTCGGCGCGACAGGACCCGAAAGACGGCTGGCCTTGCGTCTTCGTCGACGACCGCGACGCGGCCTACGCCATCACCGAACACCTCATCCAGCTCGGGCACCACCGCATCGGTTTCCTCTGGGGTGGCAAGGAACACCGCTCCAGCCCCGAGCGCTACCAGGGTTACGAGGACGCGCTGCGCGAGTACGGCATCGCGGTGGACAAGAAGCTCGTGGTGGAGGGCGATTATTCGTTCGACGATGGCTTCCGTGGCGCGCGCAAGCTGCTCGCCTTGAAGGAGCCGCCCACGGCGATCTTCGGCTCCAACGACGAGATCGCCGCCGGCGTGCTCGCCGCCGCCCGTTCCGGCGGCGTGGACGTGCCCT
Source organism: Luteibacter sp. RCC_6_2 (assembly GCF_041360655.1). Taxonomy (NCBI): domain Bacteria; kingdom Pseudomonadati; phylum Pseudomonadota; class Gammaproteobacteria; order Lysobacterales; family Rhodanobacteraceae; genus Luteibacter; species Luteibacter sp. RCC_6_2. Next base: position 136,058 of record NZ_JBFUPQ010000012.1, read on the forward strand.
GGGAATTGTCCATCGCCGGTTTCGAGGACAGCCCGTTCTCCAAGCAGTCGTGGCCCGCGCTGACCACCGCGCGCCAGAACACGGAAGAAATCGGCCGCCACGCGGCGCAACGCCTCATCGCGGAACTCGAGCGCGAAGACAACGACCCGATGATCGAGAACGAGGGCTTCAGCCCGGATCTCGTCGTGCGCGGGTCGACGGCGCCGCGGCGGTTGTAACAGCCCCGCGATCAGGCGATCGTCATCACCCCGATCGCGCCGATCGCCAGGGCCACGCCGAACCAGTTGACCGCCGCGAGGCGTTCCTTGAAGCCGAAGGCGCCCACGAGGGCGCCGAGCACCACGACACCTACGTTCATCGACGCGAACACGAGCGACGGGTCCTTCGGCAAAGCTTGATGACCACGCACGTAGAACAGGATGTTCGCGAAATTGGCGGCGCCCAGCAGGACACCGAAACCCAGGCTGCGCGCCGTGACCGGCGCCTGCCTCGTGGCGGCACGCACCAGCACCGCGATCCAGCACAGCACCATGGCGATGAGGAACGACGCGAGCAACGCGCTCGCGAATGGGGCGCCCGCCTGCGCGATCAGCTTGAAGCAGATGTCGATCGCGCCGAACCCGACGAACACCGACAACGGCGCCAGCCAGCCACCCCGCTCCATACTGCCGCGCTCCTTTCGCCAGAGCACGCAAAATACCGCGCCGAGCGCGAGGACGATGCCCAGCGACTTGATGCCGGTGAGCGTATCGCCGAGGAAGACGAAGGCGGCGATGAGCGCAAGAAATAACGAAAGGCGCTGGGCCACGTCGGTGCGAACGATGCCGGCGCTGCGGACCGAACGCGCCAGCATCAGGAAGATCGCGGGCAACAGGATGCCAAGCACCACCAGCGGCACATAGGTGGCTTTCGCCTCGATGGCGGCCTGCGGCGTCGCATGGAGCAGCCAGGCGGAAAGCGCCGCGGCCACGATATAGTTCGTGGCCACCGCCTGCACGATGTCGATGTTCGCGCGGCGCGCGAGCTTGAGCAGGACCGAGACGGCGACGCTGAAAGCGACGGCGAGAAGGATGTAAGTCATGGAAGGACGTGTCGCACGGCGGGGCTGCGGAGGATCGTACAGGCTCGGACACATGCGGGTCACGCTCGTGGAGACATCTACCCGGCACGATCACCGACGCTAGACAAGTCGTGCGCTGTGCTACGCCTTTTCAGGCGAGGCAAGGTGATGCGGCGCAGACGATGGGCGGCTTGGATCGTGTCCTCGGTGACCGGGATGCTCGGCCTCGTCTATATCGTCCTCGGTACGTGGCTGGCGGCCAGCGGTGGCAGTTTTTATTACGCGCCGGCCGGATGCCTGCTTCTGGCCAGCGCCGTGGTGTTCCTGCGCCGTCCATCGGCGGGCCTGCTCGTCTACTGCCTGTTCCTGGTTGCGACCGCGCTCTGGACGTATCACGACGTCGGCCTGGACGGCTGGCAATGGATGCCGCGCCTGCTCGTGTTCGCCTTCCTGGGACTAGCCCTGGCGTGGGTGGGCGCGGCCGGCGCCGTCCGCCGAAGCGTCAGTGCGACGACGGCGATGATTTCCCTGCTGCTACTGATAACGATCTTCGGGCTCGGCTTCCGGATCACCCACGAGCGCACGGTGCGATACCAGCCGGTCGCGGCAGCCACGGCCACGACCGACAACGACAACGACTGGATCTACTACGGTCGCACGCCGGCCGGGCAACGTTTCTCGCCCGCCAAGCAGATCACACCCGCGAATGCCGACACGCTTCAACCGGCATGGACGTACCACGCGAGCGACGTCCTGCGCGAAGGCGAGGACAAGGACGGACGTGAGTTCAACTTCGAGGCGACGCCGGTCAAGCGTGGCAACCGCCTCTACCTCTGCACCCCGCATCGACAGGTCATCGCGCTGGATGCCACGACGGGCAAGGAGGTGTGGCGTTTCGATCCGAAGACGGACACCCGCGCGAACGAATACCTCGCCTGCCGCGGCGTGGCCTTGTACGAAACCGGCGACACCGGTGCCTGCCATGCACGCGTGTTGTCGACCACCGCGGATGCGCGCCTCTTCGCCCTGGATGCGGACACCGGCAAGCTATGCGATGCGTTCGGCCGGGGCGGATACGTCTCGCTGACGGACAAGCTCGGCGAGGTGCCACCGGGCTTTCATTTCATCACCTCGCAACCGCTGGTGGTCAAGGACCGGCTGCTCCTGGGCGGCTGGATCTACGACAACCAGAGCACGGGCGAGCCTTCAGGCGTCGTGCGCGCCTACGATCCGCGCACGGGCGAGCTGGCATGGGCATGGGATCTGGGCAAACCGTCACCGACCGCGCCGCTGGCGCCCGGTGAAACGTATACCCGTGGCACGCCGAACGCCTGGGGAACCTATACCGCCGACCCCGCCCTTGGCCTCGTATACCTGCCGCTCGGAAACGCCACGCCCGATTACTACGGCGGCAAGCGGCGCCCCTTCGACGATGCCTATTCCAGCAGCCTCGTGGCGCTGGACATCGAGACGGGTCAGGAGCGCTGGCATTTCCAGACCGTGCATCACGACGTCTGGGACTACGACCTGCCGATCGGGCCCACCCTGGTGGACTTGCCGGGCGACCGGGGCCCGGTGCCCGCGCTGGTGCAGACCACCAAGCTCGGCCAGCTGTTCGTGCTCGACCGGCGAACGGGCAAGCCCATCGCCGGGGTGGAGGAACGACGCGTTCCGACCGATCCGCATCTCGACGGCGAGCATCTGTCGCCCACGCAACCGTATTCGACGGGCTTCCCCTCGCTCACGCCGCCGGACCTGAAAGAAAGCGATGCATGGGGTGCGACACCCGTCGACCACCTCATGTGCCGGCTGGAGTTCAAGCGCTCGCGTTACCAGGGCCAGTACACGCCGCCCGCCCTGGGCAAGTCGATCGCCTATCCCGCGTTCGACGGCGTCGTCGACTGGTTCGGGGCGTCGGTGGACCCCACCCGGCACCTGCTCATCGCCAACACCAGCTACATCCCCTTCGTCATGGAAACGCTCGCGCACGACGATGCGCTGCGCCAGGGCCTGATGAAGCCATGGGCGGGATGGGGAAGCGGACAACCGTATCCGAAACCGAAGGAATTCGCGGTGGGCCCGCAGTACGGGCTTCCCTTCGTCACCGTGGTCAATCCGTGGCTGTCGTTTCTGGACGCACCGTGCGCCGCGCCACCGTGGGGCAAGCTGGTCGCGATCGATCTCGTCAGCCGCAAGATCGCGTGGGAGGAACCGGTGGGCACGACGCGCGACATGAACGTGCTCGGCCTGCACACGAACGCGCCGCTGCCGACCGGTATCTACACCATGGGCGGCAACATCGTCACCGCCGGCGGCGTGATCTTCATGGGCGCGACCGCCGACGACTACCTTCGTGCCTTCGACGTCACGTCGGGCAAGGAACTCTGGAAGGGCCGCCTGGACGCGGGCGGACAGGCGACGCCGATCACTTACATCGGCGAGGACGGTCGCCAGTACGTCGTCATCGCCGCGGGTGGGCACGGTGGCCTGAGGACGCGCAGCGGCGACTCGGTGCAGGCCTTCGCGCTACCCCGACGGTGACTGGCTCTCAGCCCTTCCGCGCCAGCGTCGCCGCCTCGCGTGCGAGGGCTTCGATACCCGCCCAGTCCGACGCCGCGAGCTTGTCGGCGGGAGTGAGCCAGGAACCGCCGACGCAGACCACGTTGGGCAGGGACAGGAACTCCGCGGCATTGGCGAGGCTGATGCCGCCCGTCGGGCAAAAGCGTATCTGCGGCAGCGGGCTGGCCCAGGCACCGATCAGCTTCGCGCCGCCAGCCGGCACCGCCGGGAAGAACTTCTGGAAGCGGTAGCCGCGTTCGAGCAGTTCCATCGCCTCGCTGGATGTCGCCGCACCCGGCAGCAGGGGCAGTTCCGAATCGTCCGCCGCATCGAGCAAGCGTGGTGCGCTGCCCGGCGATACCGCGAACTTCGCACCCGCCTTGTAGGCATTCTCGAGGTCGCGCGCGGTGAGCACCGTGCCGACACCGACGAAGGCGCCTTCCACTTCGGCGGCGATCGCGCGCACCGCGTCCAGCGCGGCGGGCGTGCGCAGCGTCACCTCGATGGCGGGGACGCCACCCGCGACCAGGGCGCGCGCCATGCCGACGGCCTTCGAGGCGTCGTCGATGATCACCACGGGAACCACCGGCGCGAGGCGCAACGTGGCTTCGACGAGTTTCTGCTTCGCTTCGTTGCTCATCAGGTACTGCTCCGGTAAATCAAAAGACGCCCGCGCCCAGGTCGGCCGTGACGGCCGACTGGCGGAACATGGCGAAGAGTTCGCGGCCCATGCCGGTGTGATGCATGGCGAGGTCGACATGATCGGGCACGCGGCCGTTCCACTCGTCGGCATCGACCAGCACCTGGAGCGTGCCAGTGACGGCGTCGACGCGGACGAGGTCACCCGTGCGGATGCGTGCGATGGGTCCGCCCGCCTCGGCTTCCGGCGTGACGTGGATCGCCGCCGGCACGCGGCCGGACGCGCCGGACATACGGCCATCGGTGACCAGGGCCACGCGGTAACCGCGGTCCTGCAACAGGCTCAGCGTCGGCGTGAGCTTGTGCAGCTCGGGCATGCCGCGCGCACGCGGTCCCTGGAATCGCACCACCGCGACGAAGTCGCGATTGAGATCGCCACGGTCGAAGGCCGCCTTCACGTCGTCCTGCTCGTCGAACACGATCGCCGGCGCCTCGACGACCATGCGGTCATCCGGCACCGAGGACACCTTGATCACGCCACGGCCGATGTTGCCGTCGAGCATGCGCAGGCCACCATCGTGGCGGAACGGTTCGGTGATGGAACGAAGCACGCCACGATTGCCGCTCTCCTTCGACACCGGCTTCCACACGAGCGTGCCATCCTCGAGCACGGGCGTGGTGCGATAGTGATGCAGGCCGCGACCCATGATCGTGTTCACGTCGTCGTGCAGCAGGCCCGCGTCGAGCAACTGGTCGATCAGGAAGCCCATGCCGCCGGCTTCGTGGAAGTGGTTCACGTCCGCGTAGCCGTTGGGATACACGCGGGCCAGCAAGGGCACCACGGCCGAGAGCGCGTCGAAATCGTCCCAGCGCAACTCCACGCCGGCCGCGCGCGCGATGGCGACGAGATGCAGGAGGTGGTTGGTGGAACCTCCCGTGGCGTGCAGCCCGACCACGCCATTGACGATGGCACGTTCGTCGACGATGCGGCCCAACGGCAGGTACTGGTCACCCAGCGTGTCGATGGCCAGCACGCGTTCCACGGTGGCCTGGGTGAGCGCATCGCGCAACGGCGTGTCCGGTGCCTCGAAGCTCGATCCGGGCAGGTGCAGGCCCATGATCTCCATCAGCATCTGGTTGGAGTTGGCGGTGCCGTAGAAGGTGCACGTACCCGAACCGTGGTATGAGCGCGCCTCGGCCTCGAGCAGTTCGGCGCGCGTGGCCTTGCCGGCGGCGAACGCCTGGCGCACCTTCGACTTCTCCTCGTTCGGGATGCCCGAGGGCATCGGGCCCGAAGGCACGAAGGCACCGGCGAGATGGCCGAAGCTCAGCGCGCCGATCAGCATGCCGGGCACGATCTTGTCGCAGATGCCCAGGTACAGCGCGCCCTCGTACATGTCGTGCGACAGCGAAACCGCCGTGGCCATGGCGATGAGGTCGCGCGAGAACAGCGACAGCTCCATGCCGGGACGGCCCTGGGTCACGCCGTCGCACATCGCCGGCACACCGCCGGCGACCTGCGCGGTGGCGCCGAGCGAACGGGCCGTCTGGCGGATGAGTTCGGGATAGCGCTCGTACGGCTGGTGCGCCGAGAGCATATCGTTGTACGACGTGACGATGGCGATGTTCGCCGCGTGGCCGTTGCGCAGCGCATCCTTGTCGGTCTCCGCGCAGGCGGCGAAGCCGTGCGCGAGGTTGCCGCACGACAAGTGATGGCGTTTCGCGCCCTTGCCGCGCGCGGCGTCGATCTTGGCCAGATAAGCCGCGCGCGAGCCGCGACTACGCTCGACGATTCGCCGGGTCACCTCGGCGAGGGTTGGGTGAATGCTCATGGCGTTTCCTGAGGCTTGGTCGCGGAGCCGTGCGTATCGCGTACGGTTCCGCGACCTGGCGGGTTGCTTACGGTGCCCAGTAGACGTCGACCGGCACGCGGTCCTGCTTCAGCACGGCGGCGATCGGAAAATCCTCGCCGGCCAGGGCCTTGCCGAGCAGTGCTTTCTTGTCGTCGCCTTCGATGTGCAGGTACAGCGCGCGCGTATCGAGTACGCGCGGCAGGCTGAGCGTGATGCGCGGTTCGCCCGCTCCCCCGGCACGCATCGACAACACCGGCTGCTTGCCGTCGAGGTCGAGCGCCTCGGCGAGATGATCGCCGTTCGGGAAGAACGACGCGGTATGGCCGTCCGGCCCCATGCCGAGCAACACCACGTCGAACGGCGAGCCCAACGCGTCGATGCGCTTGCCGACATCGGCGAGCGCCGCGTCCACGTCGTCCTTGTGCGCGCGGTCGAACAGCGGCAGGAAGGTCGCGACGTGCGCCTCGTGGGTAAGCAACGTGCTGGAGACCATGCGCGCATTCGAACGATCGCTGTCGGTGTCGACCCAGCGTTCGTCGACGAGCGTGACGGTGACCCTGGACCAGTCGATCTCCTGCTCGGCGAGCACGGCGAACATCACCTTCGGCGTGCCACCGCCGGAGACGGCGATCGTGGCCTTGCCACGTGCCTTGATCGCTGCATCGAGTTTCGAGGCCACGTCGCGGGCCAGCTTGTCGGCGAGCGTGAGGCGATCGGCGAATTCGTGTCGGTTCACTTTTGCGTTCATGCGGCGTCCTCGGCCCAGGTGCGGCCATCGCGTTCGATGAGCGCCACGGCGGCGCTCGGACCCCAGGTGCCCGCGGTATACGGCTTCGGCGTGTCGCCGCTGGCCTCCCACGCGTCGAGGATGGGGCCGGCCCACTTCCATGCCGCCTCGACTTCGTCGCGGCGCATGAACAGGGTCGGGTTGCCACGCACGACATCGAGGATGAGCCGTTCGTACGCGTCGGGCTGCTGCACGCCGAAGGCGGCCGCGAAGCTCATGTCGAGCGGCACGTGGCGCAGGCGCAAGCCACCCGGACCCGGATGCTTGATGGTCAGCCACAGCTTCACGCCTTCGTCCGGCTGCAGGCGCAGCGTGAGGCGGTTGGGCAACAGCGGGCCACTGGTGGGATCGAAGATGGAATGCGGCAACGCGCGGAACGTCACCACGATCTCCGAAACCCGGTTGGGAAGGCGCTTGCCGGTGCGCAGATAGAACGGCACGCCGGCCCAGCGCCAGTTACCGATCTCCGCCTTGAGGGCGACGAAGGTTTCGGTCTTCGACTGGTCGCTGCCGAGCTCGTCGAGATAGCCCGGGACGCCTTGGCCTTCGGCCGCACCGGCGCGGTACTGGCCGCGCACGGTGAGCTGTGCCGCATTGCGGGCGTCGATCGGACGCAGCGAACGCAGCACCTTCAGTTTCTCGTCGCGCACGGCATCGGGCGCCAGCGACGACGGCGGCTCCATGGCGAGCATGCACAGGAGCTGCAGGATGTGGTTCTGGACCATGTCACGCAGTGCGCCGGCCCGGTCGTAGTAGCCGGCGCGATGGCCGACGCCGACCGTCTCGGCCACGGTGATCTGCACGTGGTCGATGTGCTGGGCGTTCCACAGCGGCTCGAACAGGGCGTTGCCGAAGCGCAACGCCAACAGGTTCTGCACCGTTTCCTTACCGAGGTAATGGTCGATGCGATAGGTCTGCGATTCGCCGAAGACCCGCGCCACGGCGTCGTTGATCGCGTTGGCGCTGTCGAGGTCGCGGCCGATCGGCTTTTCCAGCACCACGCGCGAACGTTCGCCGTTGAGCCCGAGCGAGCCCAGGCGCTGGCAGATATCGGTGAAGATGTCCGGCGAGGTCGACAGGTAGAACACGCGGATGTGGCTGGGTTCCGCCGCCATGAGGCTGGCGAAATCGTCCCAGCCGTCGGCCTTGCGCGCGTCGAGCGAGCGGTAGCCGATCATCTGGATGAAGGCGTCGAGTTGGGCGGGCACGATATGCGACACGCTCTTCTCGACCGCGGCACGCACCTGCTCGCGGTACGCGGCGTCGTCCAGGCCTTCGCGGGCCACGCCGATGATGCGGCTCTTCGCCTGGATCTGCCCGTCCGCGAAGCGGTGGTACATGGCAGGCAACAACTTGCGGACGGCGAGATCGCCGGTGCCGCCGAAAATGACCAGATCGAACGGTTCGATCGGCAGGAGGGGAGCGCTCACGACAGAGGCCTCTTTGAAGGATCGTTGGGATGCCTCCGGATCGTACCAGTGACATACCAGGACGTACCAGCCCCGTACCACTCGCCGCGACGTTTCGTCACCCTTCACGGCGCGATAACGCCCTGAAAACGTTTGTTAGCCCTATTTGGATCGTGCAAACGACTGTTTGAACGGCCGACTGGTACGCTCCGGCTTGCATGCTCTTGCCGCAGTGGTCGTGGATTGGTATCTTCGGCGAATGGAAAGTGCCCTCGTCGCCGAATACCAGCGCCTGCAACACGACCCGGCTACCCGGCAGCCGCTGGCGTACATGCGCCTGCGGCGGGCGATCCGCAACGTGATCGAGAAAGGCGAGGTCCAGGTAGGGCACGCCCTGCCCAGCGAACGCGACCTCGCCAGGGCCCTCACCCTGTCGCGGGTCACCGTGCGCAAGGCGATCGGCGGCCTGGTCGAGGACGGCCTGCTCACCCAGCGCCATGGCGCGGGCACCTTCGTTTCCGAGCGCATCGTGAAGCCGCTGTCGCGGATGACCAGCTTCACGGAAGACCTGCGCGCCCGTGGCCTCAATCCCCGCTCCGAGTTTTTCGAGCGCGGCATCGGCGAGGTCACGCCCGAGGAGGCCATGGCGATGAACCTGTCGCCGGGCACGCTCGTGGTACGCCTGCATCGCCTGCGCTACGCGGGTGACGAACCCCTGGCGATCGAACGCAGCGCGGTGCCGCTGGACCTCCTGCCCGATCCGCACCTCGTGGAGGATTCGCTCTACGAGGCGCTCGACAAGCTCGGCAACCGTCCGCTGCGCGCGCTGCAACGCCTCCGCGCCGTGGTACTCGGACCCGCGCAGACCCGCCTGCTCCGCCTCGGTGCCGGCAGCGCCGGTCTCAACATCGAGCGGCGCAGCTTCCTCGAAGATGGCCGCATCGTCGAATTCACCTGTTCCTGGTACCGCGGCGATATCTACGATTTCGTCGCGGAACTGCAAAGCGACTGAAGAGCCCAATCACGCCATGACGATCCAGCCGCAAGACACCCTGATGTTCCGCGAAGCGCACGAGACCGCCGAGGTCGTCGAGCGGCAACTGGCCCACAACGAAGCGGTGATCGGTGCGCTCGCCGAGCGCCTGCGCGCGAACCCGCCACGCATGGTGATCACCTGCGCGCGCGGCAGCTCCGACCACGCGGCGATGTACGCCAAGTATGTGTTCGAGACCCAGCTCGGCGTCGTCACCGCGTCGGCCTCGCCGTCGGTGACGTCCATCTACCACGCCACGCAGCACCTGGACGGCGCGCTCTATGTCGCCGTTTCCCAGTCGGGAAAGAGCCCGGACCTGGTCCGCAACGCCGAGGCGGCGAAGAAGGCCGGTGCCTACGTGGTGGCCCTGGTCAACGTGGTGGACTCGCCGCTCGCCGCCGTCGCCGACGTGGTCGTGCCCCTCCATGCAGGCCCGGAAAAGAGCGTCGCCGCGACGAAGAGCTACCTCGGCGCGTTGTTCGCGATCCTTCACATCGCCGCGCGCTGGAGTGGAAGCGCCGCCATCGGCGATGCGCTCACCGCGCTTCCCGCCCAGCTGCGCGAGGGCTGGGACGCGGACTGGTCCGCACTCACCGACGGCCTGGTCGACGCGCACAACCTCTTCGTGGTCGGTCGCGGCTTCGGTTTCGCCGGCGCGCTCGAAGCAGCGCTGAAGTTCAAGGAAACCTGTGGCCTGCATGCCGAGGCCTTCAGTTCGGCCGAAGTGAAGCACGGCCCGATGGCGCTCGTGGGTCCGGACTTCCCGGTGTTGTTCTTCGCCCAGAACGACGACACGCTGCCCGGCGTGCTCGACGTCGCCGCCGAATTCCGCAAACGCGATGCCAAGGTCTGGATCGCCGCGCCGGGTGCGGCCGGCGAGGGCGTGCTGCCACTGGTGGCGTCCGCACCGATCAGCGCACCGCTGCTGGCCGTGCAGAGCTTCTACCGGGCCACGGCGGCGCTTTCCCTGAAGCGCGGTTTCAATCCCGATGTCCCGCCGCACCTGAACAAGGTGACGGAAACGGTCTGACGTCGAAACCGGCCTTCGGGCCAGCCACCGCTTTCCATAGAAAAAGTTTCGGATAAAGGAACACCCGCATGACCATCGCCCTCGTCAACGGCCGCGTACTCACCGATAACGGATTCCAGGGCGGCTTCGCCGTGCTGGTCGACGGCGGCACCATCACGGGATTGGCGTTGCCGTCCGATCCGCGCGTGCGCGCCGCGGAGCGTCACGACCTCGGCGGCCGCACGCTGCTGCCCGGCTTCATCGATTGCCAGGTCAACGGCGGCGGTGGCGCGCTGTTCAACGACGCGCCCACGGTGGAAACCATTCGCACGATCGGCGAAGCGCACGCGAAGTTCGGCACCACCGGTTTCCTGCCGACGCTCATCAGCGACGACGCCGAGGTGATGGCGAAGGCCATCGACGCCGTGAACGCCGCCGTGGAGCAGGGCGTTCCCGGCGTGCTCGGCATCCACCTCGAAGGCCCGTTCATCGCACCCGAGCGCAAGGGCGTGCACGACGCGGCCAAGTTCCGCATCGCCGGCGCCGACGATATCGCAATGGTCGCGCGCCGCCATGGCGGCGTCACCCTGCTCACCCTCGCGCCGGAACGCGCATCGGACGCGGTACTCGAACAACTGGTTTCCCACGGCGTGATCGTCGCCGCCGGCCACACCGCCGCCGACTACGAGACCACGCGCGGCGCCCTCGCCAAGGGCGTGCGCGGCTTCACTCACCTGTTCAATGCGATGACACCGTTCACCAGCCGCGAACCCGGCGTGGTCGGCGCCGCGCTGGAAGACCCGGCCAGCTGGTGCGGCCTGATCGTCGACGGCCACCACGTGCATCCGGCCTCGCTACGCGTCGCCATCGCCGCGAAAGCGCGCGAAAAGATGATGCTGGTGACCGATGCGATGCCACCGGTCGGCTCCGACAATCCCAGCTTCGTGCTGAAGGGCGAAACCATCACCGTGCGCGACGGCGTCTGCCAGACGGCCGACGGCACGCTCGCCGGTTCCGCGCTCGACATGGCGACGGCGGTGCGCAACACGATCGGCATGGTCGGTGTCGCCTACGACGAAGCCGCCCGCATGGCCTCCACGTATCCCGCCGACTTCCTCGGCCTCGGCGCCAGCCACGGCCACATCGCCGCCGGCTACCGCGCCGACTTCGTCGTCATGGACGAGAGCTACCACGTCGCGGAAACATGGATCGGCGGCACGAAGGTCTTCGGTTGACGGCGCCAGCCCAGGCAAGCACCCATCGCCGCTGAAGCGGCTCCCACAACAGCGAAACCCGCCGCTATCAAGATGAGCTGACTGGGTCGCAGGATGAGGAGACCTGGTGGGAGCCGACTTGTCGGCGATCCCGCGGCAGCGGGCCAGTCTCGTGCACGGCTCGTCTTCGCCTCGCATTCGCCATAGGCGTCCTGCAAACCTCCCTCACCCGGGTGGGAAGCCGGCTAGCGCTAGCCCGCTTCCCACCTAGGTGAGGTATTTGGCTCGCGCGACGGACAACAAAAAAGGCCGGCGCTCCGCGCCGGCCAGTTCCAGGGAGATCTCGTCGCGCGCCCGGATACGTTGCCCGGGCGCGCTGCTGTTCCCGCTACTTAGAGCGAGAAGTCGTAACGCACACCGAAGCGGAAGTAGCGCGGCGCTTGGTAAGCCACCGGACGACGATAATCCGGGTTTACTTCGGGCAAGCCGTTGCCGTCGACCGTATCGAGTTCGCCGGTGTCGATCTGGGCAACGGTGCGCTGCTTGCCCGCTAGGTTGAATACGGCCGCGGTGAAAGCCAGCGGCTGCTTCTCGCCAGCCCACATCGGGCGGTACTCGGCGTTGAGATCCAGGCTCCAGGTCCACGGCAGGCGACCCTTCGAACCGCGTGGCGCCGGCTGGAAACCGCACTCGAAGTACGACGCGCCGTACTGGATCGCATCCACCGGGTCCTGGCCGAGGCAGTTCTTCGGACGGCCGGTGGCCATCGCGAGATTCGCGCCGATCAGCCATTCGGGAGACGCCTGCCAATAGCCGTACGCCTTCAGCTGATGGGTGCGGTCGTTCGGCAGTGGGCCGTTCGAGTACTGCATGATTTCCGGAGCGTCCCAGTCCTGCGTCACCGACGGATCGAGCTGGCCGATGTCCGACTTCAGCTGACCTTCCGAGTTGCCGTAGCTACGCGAGAAGGTGTAGTCGACGCGCGCGTACCAATCGTTGGCAAGTTGATGCTCGAGGTAAAGCTCCAGCGAATAGTATTTGCGCTTGAGTTCCGGGAAGGCAACGCCGGCAGGCGATGTGAAGTCATCCTTGGTCAGGTTGAATGGCACCAGCGTGCCCTGGCTGTCGATGTCGACGAGGAACGTATTCGACTTGCCTGGGTTGAACAGATAGCAGCCGGGAATCGAAGCGTTCGTCAGGTCGATGCCATTGCGGGCGGCGTACTTCTCGAACGGACGCGAATCGCAGAAGTCGTCGATCGAGCTCTTCAACTTGCGCATCGTCGCCTTGGCGCCGAAGCTCCAGTCGGCGTTGATGGCCTTGTCGAAACCCAGGATGTACTCGTCCTGGTAATAAGCGTCGATACCCTGCGACGCGATGGTCTTCGGGTTGAGTGGCGTACCGTCCTCGCCATTGAGATAGGCGCGGGTCCCGATCGGCTGAAGGCCGGTCGGCTCGCCGTTCGCGGCGACACCCGTGTAGGTGTAGTACTCCGAATAGTACGTCGACGCCGAGGCACCGCGAATCGCCACGTTGGACGGAATGGCCAGGTGGTAGCGACCTGCGTTGGCATAGAGCTTGAACGTGGAATCGCCAAAGACGTCCCAGGTCACGCCCAGACGCGGAGCCAACTGGTGGCGTTGCTTCACGTACGTGGCGCCGTCACCGTTGATGTTCTTGAACTGCTCGTTGCGCAGGCCGATGGATGCGAGCCAGCGGTCGCTGATCTGCCACTTGTCTTCGATAAACTGCGCTTCCTGCTCCACCTTGACGTTGGCACCGGTCTGGAACAGGCGCTTCTGTGCGAAGTAGTCCACGCCCGGCGGCGCGACGATACCGCGGCTGGGAATATCGCCAGCCGGGCCATAGATCCAGCGGTAGCCACCTTCGTAGATGTTGCCGGAGAACGATTCCAAGGTCTGGTTGTCGACGCCCGCGCGGAGATCGTGATCGCCGATGACGTATTCGACATCGAGGCGCCAACCGTGCGTCTTGTCCTTGGCGCCCTCGCCAAGGACCGTGCCGTTGACGAGACCGCAACCGGTAATGCGCTCGGAGAGGCCGCGGTTATCGAGAATCCACGGGCAATTCGGGTTGCTCGCGTAATTGAGATTACGTTCGTGCACCGTCTTGGTATGACCGTACAAGGCGTTGATGGTCAGATCGTCGGTGATGTAGCCCGTGTACTTGCCGATGTAGACGTCGCCACCCGGCGCCGAACCCGCGGCGGCGTCGAAATTCTTGAGGTTGTCGGTACCGATGTAGCCACCACGCGCGCCGACATTGTAGTCATACGCGTAGACACTGCGCTCGACATTGCTCTTGTCGCCGAGGCCAGTGATTTCGAGCAGATGGTTATCGGTGATGTTCCAGTCGACCTTGGCGAGCCACTTGGTCGCCTTCGACTCCTGATAGGTGCGCTGCGGAGCGGTGATGCTGCTGGTGTTGCGGCTATCGGAACGGGTGAAGTCGCCTGCTGCGAACAGGAACAACTTGTCCTTGATCAGCGGACCGCTCACATAGCCCGTGTACTGCACATCGGTGCTCTTGTTGCGCTTGCGGTCCTGCCAGAGCGTGCCGTCTTCGCGATAGATGCTGCGCGGGGTCTGACGCAGGCCTTGCGGCGTCACGTACAGACCGACGCCGCCTTTCCACTCGTTACCACCGCGCTTGGTCACGATGTTGATCACGCCACCCGTCGAACGGCCGTATTCCGCGCCGTAACCACCGGTGTAGATCTGCTGCTGGTCGATCGCGTCGAACGGAAGACTGGTGAAGCCGAGGCCGGTCAATGCGTTGGTGACCGAGTAACCGTTAATGTAGTACTGGTTTTCGGAGGCGGAAGCGCCACCGAACGAAGCGACGTTGCCGTAACGCGCATCGCCGGCGACGACGCCCGGCGCGAGCAGCGCCGCAGCGGTAACGTCGCGCGCCAGGGGAATTTTCTGCAACTGTTGTGAGGTCAGTACGGTACGGGAGTCCACCGACGACACGTCGATGGCCGGCAACGCGTTGCCCGTGACCTGCACCCCTTCGAGGTTCTGCGCCTCGGTCGTCGTGGCGGAGCCGGCGAAGGACACATCCACGCCGCCGCCGAGCGCGACCTGCACGTCGTTGCGGGTCTCGACGGTCTGGCCGCCGCGTTCCACGGTGACCTTGTAGCGACCGACCGGCAGCGAACTGGCGCGGTAGCGGCCATCGGCATCGACGCCGACATCGCGGGTCAGGCCGGTATCCAGGTTCTGCAGGTGGACGACGGCGCCTTCAGGCTGCGCGACGCGGCCGAAGACGACACCGGAAGCATTGGACTGGGCGAGCACGGCGCCGCTGGCGAAGCAGAGGGCGAGCGCGGTGCAAAGGGTCGATCGGCGCAGTACGCCGGTACGCTTGGTGGAACGTTGCATGTCTTGTCTCCCCGATAAACAGCAAAGTAAGCCGGCCACAAGAGGTGGCCGAGCTCGTTTGACGCCGTCTCATGGGCCTCCGGTACCCATCCCCCCCGGGATGCGGCCTGGCTGCTCATGCTCCCCGTGCGCAAGTAATTGCGCCCGACGGCTATCGGTTGCGGTTGTAATCGAATTATTTTGCGCACGTCAAGTGCATGTTAAGAATTCCGTTAAGTATCCGTGACAGTTCGGAGCCCGCCCGGTACCATCGGCCGGTTCGGGTGTCCCGACCGGCCAAGGCCGGAGAGGATGAAACGGGAAGCCGGTGCACCACGTCGTGGCAAGGCCGGCACTGCCCCCGCAACGGTAAGCGTCCATCGGGGCAGGTCGTCAGACCTTTCTCATGGAACCGGCCCACGCCACTGCGCAAGCGGGAAGGCACCGGTTCCGCCACCCCATGGGTGGCTGGCGCGAGTCCGGAGACCGGCCCGATGAACGTCCCGCCCCCTGTGGCGGGCGTCCCTGTTTCGGTCGATTCGCGGAGGGCGGATCCGGGCAGCCACCGGGTTCCCGCCCGTTCGCCGTTCGTCGCACGTCCTCCTCGAGCGCCCTTCGCGCATTGCCGCCTGGCGGCTGAGGAAGACGGTTCCATGAAGAAGACCCTGCTCGCGGCGGCCCTGCTGTCGTCCATCGCCGCGGCCCACGCCGCCGACGAAGCGGCGCCCGACCGGCTCGACCCGGTCGTGGTGACCGCCAATCGCGCCGCCACGCCACTGGACGAGGTGCTCGCGCCGGTCACCCTGATCACCCGCGAGGACATCGAGCGCCTGCAGCCGGTGAGCGTGCAGGACCTGCTCACCGGTTTGCCGGGCGTGACGATCGCCAATGCCGGCGGCATCGGCCAGCAGACATCGTTGTTCATGCGCGGCACCAACTCGTCGCACACCCTGGTGCTGCTGGACGGCGTCCGCGTGGGCACCGTGGGTGCGGGCTTGCCCGCCTACGAGCAGCTTCCCGTGGAACAGATCGATCACATCGAGATCGTCCGTGGCCCGCGTTCCGCGCTGTACGGCTCCGACGCCATCGGCGGCGTGATCCAGATCTTCACCCGCCATGGCCAGGCCGGCGAAGCCCCCACGCCGACGCTCTCGGTGACCGGTGGCAGCCATGGCTATTCGGCAGGCCAGGTGGGCGTGTCCGGTGGCAGCCAGCACGGCTGGTACAACGCCAGCCTGGGCGGGCAGTACACGGCCGGCATCAACGCCTGCCGCATAGGTGCCGCCACCGCCTTCGCCGGCTGCTTCACCGACGAACCGGACCACGATGCCTCCCGCACCTATAACGGCGCGCTGTCCGGCGGCTATCGCTGGGACGACGGCACGGAACTGACCGGCAGCTGGCTGCGCAGCAAGGGCGACATCGAATACGACGGCGACTTCCAGAACCTCACCCGCCGCTCGCAGCAGGTGGCCGGCGCGAAGCTGGCGTTCGACGTGCTGTCGAACTGGCGCATGTCGCTCAGCCTCGGCCAGAACCAGGACCGCGCCGACAATTACCTCAATGGTGCCGACAAGACCCTCGACTTCGTCCATTACGGCGTGGACAAGGCCCGCGTCGGCTACCTCTATTCGAAGCGCAACCAGGCGTCCTGGCAGAACGACTTCACGCTCGCGAAGGACCAGACGCTGAGCGCGGGCGTCGACTTCCAGCAGGAAAAGCTGAAGAGCGATACGGATTATCTGAAGGACTCGCGCAACAACACGGGCGTGTTCGCGCTCTACCAGGGCCTGTTCGGCCCGCACGAGATCCAGCTGTCGGCACGCCACGACCACAACACCCAGTTCGGCAACCACACGACCGGCTCGGCGGCCTATGGGTTCCGTTTCGACAACGGCATGAAGATCACCGCCTCGTACGGCACGGCTTTCCATGCGCCGACGTTCAACGATGAGTTCTACCCTTACGGCGCGCCGGTGAACCTGAAGCCGGAAACCTCGCGCACGGCCGAGATCGGCCTCTCGGCGCGGCCGGGCATCTGGAACTGGGCGGTGAACGCCTATCAGACCACGGTCGACGACCTGATCGGCTTCGATGCGAACTTCCTGCCGGTGAACGTGAGCAAGGCGCGCATTCGTGGGCTGGAAGGACAGCTCGGCGCCGACGTCGACGGTTGGCACCTGCGGGCCTATGCCACCCTCCAGCAGCCGAAGAACCGCGACTCGGGCGTGCAAGAGGACAACCTGCTGGCGCGCCGTCCCGAGCGCACCGCACGGGTCGACCTCGACAAGGACCTCGGCCGCTTCACCGTCGGCGGCTCGGTCTACGCGGCCGGGTACAGCTACGACGACGCGGCCAACACCCGCCGGCTCGGCGGCTACGCCACGGCCGACCTCCGGGCGACCTGGCACCTGGACACCGACTGGAGCGTGCAGGGTCGCGTCGCCAACGTCGCGGACAAGCGCTACGAAACGGCGGCGTTTTACAACCAGTTGGGGCGAACGGTCTACCTGACCGTTCGCTACGCACCCGGCCACTGACGCGCTCGCCGCATGAACGGGGCACCCCTGCCTTCCGGCAGGGCCCCCACTAAAGGCACACGCGACGAAACCAGCGGAACGTCATAAAGTTCGCGGGCGCGGGGAGCCTTCCCGCGATCACAGGAAGTGTCGTGAACTTTTTTGCACCATTCATTCGCCGGCCGATCGGCACCTCGTTGCTCGCGGCGGGCCTGACCCTCGCCGGCGCGATCGCATACATGCTGCTGGGCGTCGCCGCGTTGCCTTCGATCGAGGTGCCGGCGGTCTTTATCCAGGCGCAGATGCCCGGCGCCAACGCGCAGACCATGGCATCGACGGTCATCGCGCCGCTGGAGCGCCACCTGGGCCAGATCCCGGGCGTCGACCAGATGTACTCCAACAGCACGGAGAACTCCGGCTTCGTCCGCGTCCGCTTCAACATGGACCGCTCGACCGACGCCGCCGCCCGCGACGTGCAGGCCGCGATCAATGCGGCGGCCGCCGACCTCCCGGCCGGCATGCCCTCGCCACCGCAGTACTTCAAGTTCGACACGGGCCAGATCCCGGTGCTGCTGGTCGCGATGACCTCGAAGACCATGCCACCGGACAAGCTCTATGACGTGGTCGACACGCTGATCCGCCCGGCGGTGGCGCAGATCGACGGCGTCTCGCGCGTACAGGTGTTCGGCGGCACGCCCCATGCGGTCCGCATCGAACTGGACACGAACGCCCTGGCGGCGAAGCGGCTGACCGCGAACGACGTCTCCAACGCCTTGCAGGCGGCCAACGTGAACTCGCCGCAGGGCGTGCTCTCCGATGGCGAGACGCAGATGACGGTGATCGCGAACGACGGCCTGCGCGACCCGAAGGACTTCGCCAACATCCTGATCGCCATGCGTGACGGGGTGCCGGTACGGCTCTCGGACATCGCCAATGTCCACAGCGGCCAGCAGGACCAGTTCCAGGCCGCGTGGTTCCAGGGCGAGCGCTCGGTCACCATGCAGATCAGCAAGCGCCCCGAGGCGAACTCCATCGCCACGGCGGAAGCCATCCGGGCGGCCTTGCCACGGTTCCAGGCGCTGCTGCCGGCGGACGCGAAGGTCACGCCGATCTTCGACCTGACCCAGACCACGCAGTCCGCGCTGCACGAGGTCAAGGTCGCGCTGATGATCAGTATCGTCATGGTCATCATGGTGATGCTGGTGTTCCTGCGCCGCCTGGGACCGACGATGATCGCCACGCTCAGCGTGCCGCTGTCGCTGGCCGGTGCCTTCGTGGTGATGTGGACGCTCGGCTATACGCTGAACACGATGTCGCTGATGGCGCTGGTGCTTTGTATCGGCTTCGTCGTCGATGACGCCATCGTGGTCATCGAGAACATCGTCCGGCACATGGAGAACGGTGCGAAACCCATGGCCGCGGCGCTGGAAGGCGTGCGCGAGATCGGTTTCACGGTGATCTCCATCACGCTGTCGCTGGTGGCGGTGTTCGCGCCGCTGCTGTTCGGCAACAACATGATCACCAAGCTGCTCCGCGAGTTCTCGGTGACGCTCGCCGCGGCCGTGCTGATCTCGGCGGTGGTGTCGCTGACGCTGACCCCGGCCTTGTGCGCGCACTACCTCAAGCATGACGCGCCCGACCGCAAGGCGAGCCGTTGGGAGCTGGCGCTGGAGCGTTTCGACCGGGGCTTCCTCGGGGTTTACCAGCGCGCGCTCGACTGGGCGATGCGCCACCGCCGCCTGATGCGCTGGCAGCCCTTGATCCTGCTCGCCGCGACGGTCGTGCTGGCCATCGCCGTGGTCAAGACGGCCGGTGGCAACTTCATGCCCGACGAGGACACCGGCATGCTGCAGGCGCAGATCAGTGCCGACGCCAACATTTCGCCGGACGAGATGACGCGCCGCCTGAAGCGCGTCGGCGATCTGATGCAGAACGACAGCACGGTGGCCGACGTCACGACGATCCTCGGCGGCGACAACGGTGGCGCCGTGGGCAACCAGGGCCTGATGTTCATCGACCTCAAGCCGAAAGGTAACGGTCCCGGCCAGCGCAAGGAATCGATCAAGGAGATCATGGACAGGCTGGGCAAGGAGTACGAGAAGTTCTCCGATGTCCAGGTCTTCATGAATCCCGTGCAGTTCCTGGGCGGCGGTGGCGGCAACAGCAATCGCGGCCAGTATTCGTTCCAGCTGATCAGCACCAGCGGCGAAGACCTGCAGCCGTGGGCACTGAAGCTCGTGCGCCAGATGCGCAACATGAAGGAGTTCCGCGACGTCGGCAGCGACTTCGACATCGTCGGCAAGCAGCAGATGGTGAAGGTCGACCGCGACGCGGCCTCGCGCCTCCAGGTAGGCATGGGCATGATCGACTCGGCGTTGTTCAACGCCTTCGGCCAGCGCCAGGTCTCCATCATCTACTCGGACATCAACCAGTATTGGGTGGTGTTGACGGCCGCGGCCGCGCAGACGTTGAGCCCAGACGCCTTGCTCAACACCTACGTGAAGAACGGGGTGGGCACGATGATCCCGTTGTCGGCCGTGGCGAAGATCGCGCCGGTCGCGGTGCCCAGCGCGGTCACCCATCAGAACCAGCTGGAATCGGCGGACATCACGTACAACCTCGCGCCGAAGATCACGGCGGACAAAGGCAACACCCTGGTCGAACAGGCGGTGCACGCGATCAACCTGCCCGAAGGCGTGCGCATGGATTTCACCGGCGCGAACCAGCGCCTGCGTGACGCGCAATCGAACGGCATGGTGCTGCTGATCGGCGCCATCCTCGCCGTCTACATCGTGCTCGGCATCCTGTACGAGAGCCTGGGCCATCCGCTGACCATCATTTCGACCTTGCCGGCCGCAGGCGCGGGCGCCTTCCTCGCCATGCTGGTCACGCAGACCCAGCTCACTCTCATGGCGATCATCTCGGTCTTGCTGCTGATCGGCATCGTGAAGAAGAACGCGATCCTCATGGTCGACTTCGCGCTGGTCGCGCAACGCGAGCACGGCATGTCACCGGTGGAAGCCATCCGCCAGGCGGCGCTCGTGCGTTTCCGTCCGATCACGATGACCACCCTGGTGGCGATGGGCGCGGCCTTGCCGCTGGCGATCGGCTTCGGCGTGGGTTCCGAGATGCGCCGGCCGCTGGGTATCGCGATCGTCGGCGGCCTGCTCGTCTCGCAGCTGCTCACCTTGCTCAGCACGCCCGCGATCTACCTGTGGAACCACGATCGCAAGGAACGCAAGTACCGCCGCAAGCTGAAGCGCCGGTACAAGCGCTGGCTGAAGATCCGCAAGGCTAAATAAAAATGGGTGGGAGCCCAAGCTACGGCAACCTGGTGGGAGCCGACTTCGTCGGCGATCCCGCGGCAGCGGGCCAGGTTACGGCAAGCACCCATCGCCGACAGGCTCGGCTCCCACCTATCCCTCGCCGACCGCGCGCGATGCCAGCGCACGCACGTAATCGCGCACGTCTTCGGGCCACTCCTGGGTAAGGGCTTCGAACCGCTCGGCCTCGAGACGATGGAACGCGCGCGAGGCTTCTTCATACCCGGGCAGGTCGCCCGCAAGCGCCAGCATCACCCGGTCCACCGCCTCGCGCGCCTGACGCACGCGATCGGCTGGCGCACCATCGCGACTGGCCACTTCGACCAGACGGCGCAAGGCAACGGATGCTCCGCCGGGCTGGCTGGCGAGCCATTCCCAATGCCGCGGAAGCAGGGTCACCTCGCGGGCCACGACGCCCAGCTTCGGCCGGCCCGGGCCGCGCTTCGTTACGGGATCGGAGCCTGGCAAACGCGCAAGCACATCGTGGACGGTGCCACGGTAGTCGATATCCACCGGCCGACCCGTGCTGTCGTCATAGATGATCGGCGTGGCGCCAGGATCGCTGTCGAGCAGCATCTTGCAGCGCTCGGCCACCGCCGCCAGCGAACCGGCGGCGATGCGAGCGTGGCTGAGAAAAGCGGTGTAGGTGGCCATGGCGAGCATCGAAGCGAGAAGTCACCATATATTACCCGGGGTAAACTCCGTGTCAATAATGCCCGGGTTAAATACCCCAAGCGTAGGAATCCATCGAGAGCACGCCATAGGTGATGCCGCCATCGATCGCCATCGGCGTATCGCCACGCGCGGCACCCACCGCCACCAGCAAGGGCAGGTAATGCTCTTCGGTCGGATGGGCGCGGATGGCGCTGGGGGCGACGCGGCGATAGTCCACCAGGGCTTCGACGTCTCCCGACAACACGGCCTCGCGGCTCCATGCCGCGAACTCCTTCGCATAAGCCGCCGAATCGCCCGCGCGGCGAACCTCGTGCAGGTTATGGGTGAGGCTGCCCGATCCGACGACGGCGACGCCACGCTCGCGCAGCGGCGCCAGCGCCTTGCCGAGCCGAAGAGCACCGGCGGCGTCGAGGTTATGGGGCATCGAGACCTGGATCATGGGCGTGTCGGCCTCCGGCCGCAGGTAGCGCAAAGGCACCCATGCTCCATGGTCGTAACCGCGCTCGGCGTCGACCATCGCGGCGAACCCATTCTCGATAAGCAACGACACCGTCTCTGCGGCGAGCGCGGGCAAGCCCGGCGACGTATAGGTGAGGCTGTACAGCGGCGGTGGGAATCCGCCGAAGTCGTGGATCGTCTCCGGCCACGGCGCACCGGTGACGCGGATGCCGCAGGTTTGCCAATGCGGCGAAACCACGACGATCGCGCTGGCACTGGCCAGTCGCTCGCCCAGTTCAGTCAGTCGCGAGCCCAGCAACCCGGGTTCCAGGGCGAAGGTGGGAGCACCGTGGGAGACGAAGATGGCGGGAGCGCGGAACATGGGAATCACCGGAGGACGTGGCGCGATGCCACCTTCTTCCAATGTAGGCGCCATGCGCCATGGGATAAATCGCCGTGCGGCGAACGCATTGGCTCCCGGTGTGAACGACGCCCGCATTGCGCGAGCTGCCTTTAAGGTGGGAGCCGACCCTGTCGGCGATGGGTGCTTGCGGCAATCTGGCCCGCTGCCGCGGGATCGCCGACAAAGTCGGCTCCCACCAAGTTGTCTCAAGCTGGCTCAGGCTGTTTCCAGTGCATCCAGCGGGACGGGGCGGGAGAAGAAGTATCCCTGCATCACTTCGCAGCCTTCGGCCAGCAGCCAGCGGCGCTGGCAATCCGTCTCGACGCCCTCGGCGACGACCTCGAGGTTCAGGCTACGCGCGAGGAAGACGATGGAACGGCAGATGGAGGCGTCCACGTCATCCTGCAGCAAGGCCGCGGTGAAATGCCGGTCGATCTTGATCCTGTCCAATGGCAGGCGCGAAAGATAGGTCAGGTTGGAATAGCCGGTGCCGAAATCGTCCAGGGCGATGCTGACGCCCATGGCGCGAAGTTCGTGCAACGTGCGGATCGCGCGCTCCGGCTCCGTCATGAAGGCGCTCTCGGTCAGTTCCAGTTCCAGCAGCGACGCGCTGGCGCCGGTCTCGGCCAAGGCCTGCCTCACCTCGGCGACGAGGTCGGTATGCACCAGTTGCATCGCGGAGATATTCACCGCGATGCGACACTCCGAACCGAGGGTCGAGGCCACGCGTCGTTGTTGCCGGCATGCTTCACGCAACACCCATTGGCCGATCTGCATGATCGCGCCGGTCTCCTCCAGCAAGGGGACGAGCAGGTCGTTGCCGCCGAGGCCGCCGGGCGCCGACGGCCAGCGCAGCAAGGCCTCGATGCCTGTCACCCGTCCCGACGCGCCGTCGTGCTGGGTTTGCCAGGCCAGTGCGAGTTCGTTATCGAGGTTCACGCCCGAGAGCCGGGTAAGCACGTTGAGGCGGGCCATCGCCCTCGCGTGCATCTCGGACGAATAGCATCGCCAGGTATGCCGGCCGGAGCGTTTCGCGTCGTACATGGCGGTGTCGGCATTGCGAATGAGCGTATCCGCGTCCGCGCCGTCGCGCGTGGCGAACGCCACGCCGATGCTGCATTTCAGGCGCTGCATCGTTCCCGCGACTTCCAGCGGTTCCTCGATCGCACGCTGGATGCGAGGCAGGATGTCCAGCGCCTTCGCCGGCGAGCAGGTGAAAGGCAACATGGCGACGAACTCATCGCCACCGAAACGACCTATCTCGCCCGTGCCGCCCAAGGCGTCGCCCAGCTTCAACGTCACGTCGCGCAAGACCTGGTCGCCGAGCGCATGGCCCAGCGCATCGTTGATGACCTTGAAGTGATCGAGATCGACGAACAGCACCATCAGGCCCGAGCCTTCCGCCACGCACGTCGCCACCATGCCGGCGAGGCGTTCGCGCAAGGCGCGCCGGTTCGGCAGCCCGGTCAACTCGTCGTGATTGGCCTGGTAATTGAGCCGTTCCTCGTAGCTGCGCTGCTCGGTCAGGTCGCGCATGATCACGAGCGTGCCCCGTTCGCGCGAGTCACGGTCGCCGGATAGCGCCAGCTCGGCCTCGAACGGGATACCGTGCTCCGGGTTCAACCACGCCGTGATGCTGCTGCCTTCCTGCATGTCGTCGCGGATCGCTTCGAGCGCATCCGCGTCCATGAAGTCCGCGGCGTCACGGCCGACAAGGGTCGAGCCGGCGCTCCCCAGCCGTTCCTCGGCAAGCAGGTTGGCATAGGCGATGCCACCCCCGCGCACGATCACGAGCGGTAACGGCATGCGCGCCAGCAGCTGGCGGTAGGCTCCCTCGCTCGCGGCGAGCTCGCGGTCCGACATCACCTTGTCGGTGAAATCCAGGCCGATGACCTGCCGGGCGCGACGCCCCATGAATTCGATATCCGCGCCATGGCAGCGCATATGCATCAGGCGGCCGTCCCGCGCCACGTGCACCCAGGTTTGCGGACTGGTGTCATCGAAGGCGGTACCGTCGGCTATCGCTTCGCGCAGCCGTCCGATTTCGCCGGGCGGGCGCAAGGCCTCGATGGTCAACCCGAGCATTTCCTCGCGTGTGTAGCCGTAGACGCGCGCCGCCGCCTGGTTGACCGCGAGGATACGCAGGGTTTCCGGCTCGAAGACCCACGTGGGAAGAGGGCTTTGCTCGAACAGCATGCCGAAGCGCGTCTCGGTGCTACGAAGGTTTCGCTGCGCGTCGCCCAGGTCGCGGGTGCTGCGCGACAACTCCACCAGGAGCCGGTTCTGGCGGCGGTACGCACGATCGAACAGGGCGGCGAACACGTTGAGCAGGAGAACCAGGGCGAGCGTGGCCAGCATCGATGGCCGTGCCTGGCGGAGCCACTCCGAATGTATGCCGGCCAGGTCGAGGCTCACGAGCACCACGAAGGGATAGCGCGCCGACGATATCCACGCGTAGACGCGGCCATCATGCGTGTATTCGCCTGACGTGCCTGGTGCCTGCACAGGCAATACCCACGGCGTGACGATGTCGTCGCGATTACTTGCGAAAGGTCGGCCATCCGGCGAGAACACGCTCATCGCCGCGGTGGCGCCCAATAGGGAATGGCGCATGCCATCGCGCACGCGAGCCGCGTCGACCAACGTGCCGAAGGCGGCGGGCAGTGCCACCCGTGAGTCCACGAGCACGCGCACCGTTGGAGGGACGTCTCCCGCGCCGTCGGCGACCACCACCCGCACGCTGGCACCGAGAGCG
Organism: Luteibacter sp. RCC_6_2; assembly: GCF_041360655.1. Taxonomy (NCBI): domain Bacteria; kingdom Pseudomonadati; phylum Pseudomonadota; class Gammaproteobacteria; order Lysobacterales; family Rhodanobacteraceae; genus Luteibacter; species Luteibacter sp. RCC_6_2. The sequence goes on from NZ_JBFUPQ010000012.1 coordinate 161,117, forward strand.
AATCGCCGCGGTGCCGCCAGGCTGTCGCGCCAGTTCATCAAGGGGACGTTGGTGGAGGCCATGACGCCGCCTTCCACGTCGAGGGCGACGAACAGCGGCAGTTCCGGATGGCGTGCCTGCACTTCCGCCAGACGCGCATGCAGCGGGCCGGAGTCCGGGCTGTCGACCGCGTTACGCAGGGCGAGGAGCGGCCCCAGGCTGGCATCGATGTACTGGTCCAGCATGCGCACCGTGCCGGTGCTCGAGCCGGTGATCTGATGGCGGGCGTTGCCCAGCATGACCTGGTAGCTGTCGATCTGGAGCAGCGAAACGATGGCCACGACGCCAACCGAGAGCGCCAGGGCTACGGCCCAGGTCGCCCACCGGACGTGACGGGCGCGCCTCGTCGTCGCCGCCTTTGCCGCTGCGCCCTCCACCGTCCGCCGCCCCTTCCGCCTGAGTATCCAGATTAACGGCCGAAAGGTGACCCGCTTGAACCCCGCGCGCCTACACAAAGGTGAATCGGCCAAGCCTTGCGAACATCCGGATCGAATAATTACGCCTCCCCCCTTTATTCACGCTCGCTGGACACTATTTACCGAACGATCCGGTTCATTAACGTCCCACCACAAGGACCTGTTCCCCCATGCGCTCGTCCCGCCTCGCACTCGGCGTCCTCGCCGCCCTATCCCTCGCCGCCGTGACCGTACCCGCCGCCGCGCAAACCCACCTGGAAGTCCAGGGGGGCCGCAGCTACATGGACAGCCACGGCACCGATGCCTTCTTCGTCGAAGCCGTGTTCGATCCCCGTGCGATGGGGCAGAGCCGCTTCACCTGGTCGCCGGATGTATCGCTCGGTTACATCAGCGGCCGCCACGTCGGCGAGTACCGCGGTGCGCATCCGGGCGTGACGAACAACGTCTGGGTCGGCGCCGCCGGCGCGCGCTTCCACTACGGCAGCGCCGGTGACTGGTACCAGCCGTTCTTCTTCAGCTTCCAGCTGGCGGGCACGGCCGGTGGCCGCACCCAGGCTCTCTCCAGCGCTTATCAATTCGTCAGCACGCTGGGCTGGCAGTACAAGAACGTGAGTTTCCAGATCCGCCACATCTCCAACGGCAGCTTCAAGGAGCCGAACCGCGGCGAGACGATGGCCCTGGTCGGCATCGGCTTCGATATCTGATTCGAAGACCCAAGGCATGGGTCCCTACAAGGGCCAATGCCTTGGGTGACACCCGACCCTGTTGGATGGAACCCGACCCTGGTGGGAAGCCGCTTCAGCGGCGATGGGTGCTAGCCGTAACCTGGCCCGCTGCCGCGGGATCGCCGACAAAGTCGGCTCCCACCAGGTCTATTCCTGCCCGGTTTATCCAATGCTGTTTGTGGGAGCCGCTTCAGCGGCGATGGGGGCTTGCCTCAACCTGGGAGCGGCCTCAGTGACCCGAGGCCGCGGGTCCTGCCTTCGCCGCGAAGGGCGGCTTGGCCAGCCAGACCACGAAGATCAGCGCGACGAAGACGTAGCCGAGCAGATGGAACACCTCGTTGAACGAGATCTGGTAACCCTGCTGGGTGATCATCTGGTTCATCGCCGCCGCCGCGTATTGCGGATCGCCATGCCCGATCTGCGTGAGCGCCTGCTGCGCCGTCGGATCGAACGGCGTGATGTGCTCGGCCAACCTTTCGTGATGGACGATCGCGCGGTGATCCCACAGGAAGGTGGTGAGCGATGCCGCGAAACTGCCGCCCAGCGTACGCAGGAAGGTGGCCAGGCCCGAGCCCGCCGCGATTTCACGCGGCTGCAGGTCGGACAGCAGGATGCTCAGCACCGGCATGAAGAACAGCGCCACGCCCAGGCCCTGGATCAGCTGCACCATCGCGACGCTGTAGAAGTCGATGTCCAGGAAGAAGTCGGAGCGCATGAAGCACGTCGCCCCCATCACGATGAACGCGCCCGAGGCCAGGATGCGCAAGTCGAACTTGTGCGCATAGCGGCCCACGAAGGGCGTGAGTATCACCGGCAGGATACCTAGCGGCGCCGCGGCGAAACCCGCCCAGGTGGACGTGTAGCCGACGTTGCGCTGCAACCACTGCGGCACGAGCAGGCCGATGGCGAAGAACGCCGCGTAGGCCAGCACGAGGCACAACGTGCCCATCGCGAAGTTACGGTGCCGGAACAGCTTCAGGTTGACGATCGGGTCCTTGTCGGTGAGTTCCCAGATGAGGAACACGATCAGCCCGATCGCCGCGACGATCGCCGTGATGACGATGAAGGTCGACGAGAACCAGTCCTCGTCGTTGCCCTTGTCGAGCACCACCTGCAACGCGCCCACGCCGATGATCAGCGTGATCAGGCCCACGTAGTCGACCTTGGGCTTCTCGGTGACTTCCGGTCGCCCCTTCATCTGGTTGGCCACGACGAAGCTGGCGAAGATGCCGATCGGCACGTTGATGAAGAAGATCCACGGCCACGTGTAGTTGTCGGTGATCCAGCCGCCGAGGATCGGGCCGGCGATGGGCGCGACCACGGTGACCATCGCCAGCAGCGCCAGTGCCATGCCTCGTTTGGCCGGTGGATAGATCGAGATCAGCAGGCTCTGCGTGATCGGGTACATCGGGCCGGCCACCGCGCCCTGGATGGCGCGGAACAGGATGAGCATGCTCATGCTCTGCGCGATGCCGCACAGGAACGACGCCAGCGAGAACAACAGCGTCGCCCAGACGAACAGCTTCGTTTCACCGAAGCGCCGGGTGAGGAAGCCGGTCAGGGGCAGGGCGATCGCGTTGCTCACCGCGAACGAGGTGATCACCCAGGTGCTCTGGTTGGAACTGACACCCAGGTTGCCGGCGATGGTCGGCAGCGAGACGTTCGCGATCGTGGTGTCGAGCACCTGCATGAAGGTCGCGAGCGATAGCCCGACCGTGGACAGCGCCAGGTTCGGCGGTCGAAATTCGGTGCTCATGGCCGCTCCCTTACTTCGGGGCCTGCTGTTGCTCGCCTTCGCCGGCCGAAGCGTTCTCGTGGATCACGCGAGCGATGTCCTTGTCGGCATCGGCGAGCTGCTTGTCGTAGATCGGCGTGAAGAATTCCGGCGCGGTCGGCGCCTGCTTCGCCAGCAACGGACCGCTCTGGTCGTGCAGCGACACCGTCACCTTGGTCGACAGGCCGAGGCGCAGCGGCTTTTCTTCCAGCTGCTTCGGATCGGTGAAGACGACGCGGACCGGCACGCGCTGCACGATCTTGATCCAGTTACCGGTGGCGTTCTGCGCCGGCAGGATGGAGAAGGCGCTGCCGCTGCCGACGCCGAGGCTGCGCACCCTGGCCTTGTAGACGACGTCGCTGCCGTAGACGTCGGCGGTCACGTCGACCGGCTGGCCGATACGCATGTGGGTCAGCTGGGTTTCCTTGAAGTTCGCGTCGATCCATACCTGGTGCAACGGCACCACGGCCATCAGCGCGGCGCCCGGCTGCACGCGCTGGCCCACCTGCACGGTGCGCTTGGCGACGTAGCCGTCCACCGGCGCGACCAGGGTGGCACGCACGTCGTCGAGGTACGCCGAGCGCAGCTGGGCCGCGGCGGCGCGCACGTCCGGATGCGAAGCGACGACGGTGTCGTCGACCAGGACCTTGCTGCTGCTGTACGCCTGCTTCGCGGACGACAGGCTGTCCTCGGCGGAAGTCAGCGTATCCAGGGCATGCGACAGTTCCTCGGCCGAGATCGCGCCGGACTTGGCGAGGTCGCGGCGGCGGTCGTAGTCGGCACGGGCACGCGCCACGGCGGTCTGGCGCACGGCGACATCGGCCTGCGCCGAAGCCACGTTGTTGTACAGGCCGCGCACGCGACGCACGGTGTTGGCCAGGTTGGCGCGCGCGCTTTCCAGCGCTACTTCGGCGTCGCTCGGGTCGAGCTTCACCAGCACGTCGCCCTGATGGACGAGGTCGCCGTCGTCGGCACCGATCGAGGTGACGGTGCCGGCGATCTGCGGCGTGATCTGCACGACGTTGCCGTTGACGTAGGCGTCGTCGGTGTCCTCGTACCAGCGGCCGTCCACGAAATACCAGACGGTCCAGCCGATGGCGGCCAGGACGAGCACCACGACGAGGAGCTTGAGGAAGAAGCCGCGACGGCTCTTCGGTGGCGGCGCCACGACGGCGCCGGCGGGGGCGGTGGTTTCTTGTGACATCGTTAGGTGCCTCGGGACGTGTTCTTAGTGATGGGCCGGCGTGGCGGCGGCGACCGGCTGGTCGCCCGCCTCGGGACGGAATCCGCCGCCGAGCGCCTGGATCAGTTGGACGGAGGTATCGACCTGCTGGGCGCGGAGCTCGGCCATGCGCTGCTGGGCCTGGAGCAACTGCTGGCGCACGATGAGCGATTCCAGGTAGCTGCCGACACCGGACTTGTAGCGCTGCTGCGAGAGGTCGTAAGCCTGCTGTGCCGCATCCTCGGCGCGCTGTTGCGCGGCGATCTGCGTACCGAACGAATCCAGTGCGGAGAGATCGTCGGCGACCTCGTTCAATGCGCCGACCAGCGTCTTGTTGTACTGGGCCACGGCAAGGTCGTATTCGGCATCCTTCCCCGCAAGGTTCGCGCGGAGGCGCCCCCCATCGAAGATCGGCAGGCTGAAGGCCGGCAGCACCTGCCAGAAGCGGGCGCGCGACGCGAACAGGTTTTCCGAACCGCCCGCCACCTGCGCGGCGAGGATGCCGAGGCTGACGTTGGGCAGGAACTCGGTCTTCGCCGCGGCGATGTCTTTCGAAGCCGCTTCCACGCGCCAACGCGCGGCGACGAGGTCGGCGCGATGGCCGAGCAGGTCCGCCGGCAAATTGGCGGGTACCGCGACGGCCGACGGCGTAAGCACCGCCGGGCGTCCGATGTCGAGACCGCGGTCCGGACCCTTGCCGAGCAGCACGCTCAGCGTGCTACGGGCCGAATCGATGGCGCGTTGGGCCACGGCCATTTCGCGCTCGGCCGTCGCCACTTCGGTGTCGGACTGCTTGATCTGGATCTGGTTGTCGACGCCGGCGGCGACGCGCTGGCGAGTGAGGTCGCGCGATGCGCGGCTGCGGTCGAGTTCGGCCTTGGCCACGTCCATCTGGGTGAAGGCATAGCCGAGCTGCACGTAGGCACGCGCGACATTGGTCGAGATCTCGATGCGCGCGGCGCGGGCGTCGATCTCCGCCGCGCGCTGCGAACCGAGCGCGGCTTCCCACGCGGCGCGCTTGCCGCCCCACAGGTCGAGGTCCCAGTTGAAGTTGCCGTAGCCGTACTTCGTCCAGCTGAAATGGTTACCCAGCGGCGCCGGGAACAGCGTGCCCGGGAGATGCGCGCCGGCGACACCGCCACCGACGTTGAAGGTCGGATCGCGCGAGGCGTCGGCCGCGCCGCTCTGCGCCTGTGCCTGGCGCACGCGCGCATCGGCCGAGGCGAGGTCGGGGTTGTCCTTCAGGGCTTCCTCGATGAGCGCGCCGAGCTGGCTGTCGCCCAGCCCGGTCCACCAGTCCGCCGCCGGCCAGTTCGCCGGGGAGACCTGTGCCTTGGCCAGGCTGCGGTCGGCGTGGAGGGTGGCCGGATCGGTCAGCTGGCCCTGCGGATCCAGGCCACGGCTGGTCACGCAGCCGGAAAGGATCAACGCGGCCCCGACGGCCGCCACGAGAGTGTGCAGACGCATGAGTTTTGCCTCGACAGTGAATCAGTCTTTTTCGCGGAGCGCGTTGAGCACGCGTCCCAGGTAATCGTGCAGCCGCTCGCGCTCATCTGCGGAAAGGTCGCGCTGGGCGCGTTCGAGCGTGGCCACGTTGCTTTCGTACAAGTGCCGCCAGAGCGCCTCGCCCGCCTCGGTCAGCTCGATCCTCAACGCGCGCCGGTCTTGCTCGTGCGGTTGGCGGCGCAGGTAGCCCTTGGCTTCCAGCTGGTCGAGCTGGCGTGTCATCGCGCCACCGTCGACGTCCACCGCGCGGGCGAGTTCGGTCGCGGACATCGGCCCGAACACCGCCAGGCGCTTGAGCACGTGGAATTGGGTGAACTTCAGGTCAGCGCCCTGCGCGGCGAGGTCGGACTCGATCGCTCGCACGATCTCGCTCCGGACCATGCCGATCAGGGAGCCGAGGCTATCCCTGCCGTCGGGGGTGGGACATACGCTGTTGTTCATAGCCGCACATTCTATTGCCCAAAATATAGTTGTCAAGGCAAATATGCGTGCGGCAGATATTCCCGTGCGGCAACGGCTTAAGTCTCGTCGGCCAACAGGGCGGCCAAGGCGGGGTCGCGCACGTCGAACAGGTCGAATATCCCGAGGGCTTTCAGGGTGGGCAGTTGGGCCAGGAGGCGCGGTTCCAGCCGCCTGACCTGGTCTTCGGGGGTACTTGGATCGAGCATCGCATGGGCACAGGCCACGAAGGTCACCAGGGCTTCGCCTGCCTCCTGGCCTTCGCCCAGTTCACTGTAGTCGCGGGTGACGAGACGGATCATGGGGACGATCTCCGGCGTCGATGGTCCCTGAGCGTGGCGAGAAGCCACCACGCCGGAACACTTAGTTGGGAGTGCAAATGTTAGCCATGGAAGCTATCGGCCTGATATCGTTATCTGGCCAAGTTATATCGAGAAATGGCCAAATGCTGGACGAGAACCTGCACACCCTGCTGGAAAGCGCCGATGGTCCGCCGCTCATCGCCTACGAGGCGCGCGGTGAAATCCCGCTCGAGGAAACCGACTGGCATAGCCACGTGCGAGGCCAGTTTTTCTATGTGGAGCAAGGCCTCGTCATCACGCGGACGGAGCACGGCTCATGGCTGCTGCCACCGCACCGCGCCGGCTGGATGCCGCCGGGGGAGATGCATACGGTCAGCATCGCCGGCCCGAGCCACGCCTGGGGCGTCTTCATCGCGCCGTGCGCCGTGGCGGGGCTTCCGGACCGGCCCTGCGTCGTGGGGGTGAACGACCTGTTCCGCGCGATCATCAAGCGTGCCGCGGGTTGGCCCAGGAACGCGGAAAGCGAACCGGAAAGGGACCGGCTCTTCGCCGTCATGCTCGACGAGATGCGCCGTGCGCCCGTCGAGCCATTGCACCTGCCCATGCCGGTCGACCGGCGCCTGCGGCGCATCGCGATGGCGATGTTCGAACGCCCGGACGACACGCGCGGCATCGAGGAATGGGCCAGCTGGGCCGGCATGTCCGTGCGCACGCTCACACGCTTGTTCCGGCAGGAAACCCAATGCAGCGTGGCGCAGTGGCGACAGCAGGCGCGGCTGACCCGCGCCCTCGAACGCCTGGCCCACGGCGAACCAGTATCGATCGTGGCCGACGCGCTCGGCTATGCCACACCGAGCGCCTTCGTGGCGATGTTCCGCAAGGCGTTCGGCGATTCACCCGGACGCTACCTGGCGCGTCAGGCCATGAGCGCCTGACGGTCGAAAACCGCTAGGGTGGGAACTCTCCTTGTCGTGGTGGGAGCCGACTCTGTCGGCGATCCCGCGGCAGCGGGCCAGTCCTCGGCAAGCACCCATCGCCGCTGAAGCGGCTCCCACAGGTTGGGCGGCTCCCACCAGGGTGTGAGTTTTATTAGTCGGGCGACGGTTTGCACATCCATAGCGCCTCGAAGGTGTAGGCATCGCCGCTTTGCCGCTCGACCACGTCCACGGCGATACGTCCGTGCTGCCACGGACCGTGCGTGCCCGGCGGCGTCACGTCGTAGCAGGAGCGCTCTTTCTCGTAGTGGCCGTTCCTGTCGTCGGTCATCGCCTGCTCTTCCTCGCGGCACTGTGCCAGCGCCTCGTCGTGCGTCGGCAGCGACCGCTCCCCGGCGACGTAGTGTTCGTCGGTGCAGTCCACCTTGGTGGCGCGGGATGTGTAGATGATGCCGATGGCGACGGCGGTGGCGACGATCGATACGGCGATAGGTGGCAAACGATGCACGCGATGCTCCATGCGGGAAGGAACGCGTGAGGCTGCGCTCCTGTGCCGGGGAAGAACATCGGACTAGTCTGAGAAATGGTTCGGAAAGCCCGGGCTGTGATGGGGATCACGCGACTGGCGACGGATATGAAGCCCGCGTGAGGACGAACGATCAGCTTGCGGGAAAGCGATAACCGACGCCCGGTTCCGTTTTCAACCAGCGCGGTGCGGATGGATCGTCGCCCAGCTTCTGCCGCAGCTTGCCCATCACGATGCGCAGGTAGTGGGTATCGTGCGTATGTGTCGGACCCCACACCTCGCGCAGGATCTGTTGCTGGCTGACCACGCGACCGGGATGGCGGACGAGCAAGGACAGCACCGCGAACTCCTTGCGCGTGAGGGCGACGGCCTGCCCTTCGAGGATCGCCTCCCGGCGCGCGAGATCGATCGACAACGTGCCGTCGTCGTAACGCACCGGCGCCTCCGCCTGTCCCGCCTTCGCGCCCTGCCGAAGGAGTACCCGCAGGCGCGCCATCAATTCCTGGATGCCGAACGGCTTGGTCACGTAGTCGTTGGCGCCACTGTCGAGCGACTTCACCTTTTCCGCTTCCGCGTCGCGTACCGAGAGCATCAACACGGGCACCTGGCTCCACTGGCGCAACTCGCGCAACACGTCGTGGCCTTCACGGTCGGGCAGGCCGATGTCGAGGATGACCAGGTCGGGCGACTGCGTGGCGGCGAGGCCCAGGCCTTCCTCGCCGGTGGCCGCCAGGAATACCTGGTAGCCCTCGGCGCGGAGGCCGATGTCGAGGAAACGGCGGATCTGTGCCTCGTCGTCGATCACCAGCACGCGGGGAGCGGTCGGATTCATGGGCGGTCGTCCGGCGGTGGTGGCAAGGGCAGCGAGATGCGGATGGTCGTGCCGCCGCCCGTGGTAGGCAAGGCCTCGACGCCGCCCCCATGCGCGCCGATCATGCCGCGGCAGATCGCGAGACCCAGGCCCGTGCTCTGTTTGCCGCGATCCCCACGCGATACGGAATAGAACATGTCGAAGATCCGCGCACGTTCGTCCTCGGGAATGCCCGGGCCACGGTCGATCACATCGACGAGCAAGCGGCCGGCCTCGGTCCGCACGATCACGCGCACGGGCTCGTCCACGGGCGAGAAGCGCGCGGCGTTCTCGAGGATGTTGAACAGGGCCTGCTCGATGAGGGCGGGATGGACGTGCAACAGGACCGTGTCCTTCGGCAGGTGCACGTCCACGCGGACATCCGGGAACAGCTTGCGCATGCGTCCCACGGCGGCGACCACGATCTCGCCCGCATCCACCCAATCGCGATTGAGCTTCAGCGTGCCGTGGCCCAGGCGCGTCATGTCGAGCAGGTTCTGGATGTAGCGGTCGAGGCGCTGGCCTTCGCCGAGGATCGCTTGCAGCAATTCGAGGCGTTCGTTGTCCGGCAACTGCGTGTCGTAGCTAAGCAGCGTGCCGGCGGAACCGATCATCGAGGCGAGTGGCGATCGCAGGTCGTGCGAGACCGACGAAAGCAGCGCGTTGCGCAGGCGCTCGGTCTCTCCCTGCACGCGTGCGCTCTCCAGTTCCGTGGCGAGCCGCGCACGGTCCAATGCCTGCCCGACGTCCTGGACCATGGCCAGGGCCAAGCCGCGGCGATCAGCGTCCGGCTCGCCCTGTCCGGAGGGGAAACGTAGCGCGACGACGCCCGCGCGACGGCCGTCGGTACCCAGCGGCAGCACCCAGCATGCGGCGCCGTTGAGCGTATCGGTGTAGCGTCCGGCCGGCTCGGCGTGGGTTTCGCTCCAGTCGGCGGCGGCGAGGTCCTGCGTCGAGAGCGCGAAGGTATCGGGCACGGACGCGGCGACCGCGAGGTCTCCCGATGCGTTCCGCGCCAGCACCGCCACATCGATGTCGAGCGTGCGCGCGAGCGTGCGCGCGGCGACCGCCCGCACGCCATCGGCATCGGCCGATGTCGCCAGCTGTTGGCCCAGGGCCACCAGGGCCCTGGCGCGCACCTGTGCCCCGCGCAGGGAGGTGACCTGGCCGGCCAGCCGGGTCGCGAGCCGGCTGCAGACCAGCGCGGCGACGAGGAACAACACCACGGCGAGCACGTCGTCCGCGTTGGCGATCACCAGCGTGTAGCGAGGCGGCGCGAAGAAGAAGTTGTAGCCAAGGAAGCAGAGCAGGGCGGTGAAGACGGCCACCGCCATGCGCGTGCGGACCGCGACGAACAGCACGGCGGTAAGGAAGATCAGCGAGAGGTTGGCGACCGACAGGAAGCGGTCCGCCACGAAGGACAGCGCCATCGCCACCGCGGTGGCCGCCGTGGCGAAGGCGTACTCGCGGCGCGAACCGTTCCCGTCGGCGAAACGCAGGCGTCGGCGCGCCTTGGCCCGCTCCACCGGCGTGGCGACGATCGTGAGTTCCAGGTGTGCGCCGCGGCGAAGCAGCTGCTGGGTCAGCGAGAAGCCGAGCCGCCGGGCGATCGGCCGTTCGCGCGTGCGGCCCACGATGATCTGGCCCACGCCCTCCCGATCGGCCCATGCCAACAATTCGTCGGCGACGGCGTGACCGCGCAGGATCACCGCTTCGCCACCCAATCGGCGCGCCAACCGCATCGCCGCGTCCACGCGCTCGCGGCGTTCGCCGTCCACGCCACCGCGGTCGACGAAGAGCACGCTCCAGGGCGCCCCGCGCCTTTCGGCGATGCGCCGGGTGATGCGCACGAGGTATTCACTCTGCGTCGCACCGTCGATCGCCACCATCAGGCGGCGTCGCACCGGCATCGCGCCACCACGGGCGAGCATGTGCCCGCGCAGGTCGCTTTCCACATGGGCGGCCACGGTCTCCACCGCCAACTCACGCAAGGCGGCGAGGTTGGTCGGCGAGAAGAAGGCGTCGAGCGCCACGGCCGCGGTCTCGGGCACGTAGACCTTGCCCTGTTGCAGGCGGCCGATGAGTTCGCGCGGCGGCAGGTCCACCAGCACGATGTCGCGCGCGCGATCGAGGAACGCATCGGGCACCGTCTCGCGCACGGCCACGCCGGTGATCCGGCGAACCTGGTCGTTAAGGCTTTCCAGGTGCTGCACGTTGAGCGCCGTGTAGACCTCGATGCCGGCGTCGAGCAATTCGGCGATGTCCTGCCAGCGCCGCTCATGACGCCCTCCCGGCAGGTTGGTATGGGCGAGTTCGTCGACCAGGAGCACCGCCGGCTTGCGCGCCAGCGCGGCTTCCAGGTCGAATTCGCTGAACTCGCGTCCGGCGTAGCGCACGGTCCGCGGCGGCAACACCTCGATGCCTTCGAGGAGGGCCGCCGTGTCGGCGCGGCCGTGTGTCTCGACCAGACCGGCCACCACGTCGATGCCTTGCCGGCGCAGGTCGCGCGCGGCGGAAAGCATCGCGAAGGTCTTGCCCACGCCCGGCGCGGCACCCAGGAAAACCTTCAGGCGCTGCCCGTCGCCGTCCTTCATCTCGTTGAGGAGCGCGTCGGCGCGGATATCTCGGGCGTCGGCCATGGGTGCGTGCCGTCAGGAAAGGAATACGTTAGCGCGCGGCGAGATTTAACGCGACCAACATTCCAACGAATCCCGATGGAAGTGGACTCTGCCCCGTGGGAGCCGCTTCAGCGGCGATGGGTGCTTGCCGTAAGCTGGCCCGCTGCCGCGGGATCGCCGACAAGGTCGGCTCCCACAGGTCTGTTCCCACCAGGGCATGGCCTGCTTTGCTACGCTCGGCGTTCCTCCCCCGGAGTCCACCCATGCGCGCCATCGTTCCACGCCTGCTCGCCGCCAGCCTGTTCGTCGCCTTCGCCGCCCAGGCGGCCGCGCCCCAACCGCCGCCGACACCGAAGCGCGTGGTATCCGAAAGCCTCGCGGGGCAGCCGGTGAACGATCCTTACCGCTGGCTGGAGAACCCCGGTGCGGCGGACGTGACGAAGTGGATCGAGGCGCAGAACGCATACACCGAAGCCACCATCGGCGCGATGCCGCTGGGCAAGACGTTGAGCGCGCGCATCCGCGAGTTGTCGATCACCTCCACGACGCGCTCGTCGCCGACGCTGGCGGGCGGCACCTTGTTCTACTTCGAGAACACGCCGCCGCAGCCCCAGCCCGTGCTCGTGGCGAAGGCCTGGCCCGATGGCGAGACACGCACGCTGGTGGACCTCAACAAGGGTGACGGCAACACGGCCATCACGGCCTACTGGCCGTCACCGAGCGGCCGCTACCTCGCCTACGGAACGGCCGAAGGCGGAAGCGAGCTCACCACCATCCATATCCTCGATACGAAGACCGGCAAGCCGCTCGGTGACGAACTGCCGTTCGCCGGCGGCGGCACCACGCCGCAGGCGCTGGCCTGGGATGCCGACGAAAAGGGCGTGATCTACGCGCGTTTCGACGCGCCGACCGCGGGCAAGCCCTTGCGCGAGTTCGATGCCTACCTCGCCCATCACGTCATCGGCGAGCCCGTGGCGAAGGACCGCGTCGTGTTCGGCAAGGGCTACTCGCACGTGGCCGAGTACATCCTCATGGAGGGCGAAGGCGGCAAGTCCACCGCGCTGCTCGCCAACGAAGGCGACGGTGGTCCCGCCGAGGTCTACCTGCGCGAAGGCGCGGGCGAATTCAAGCGCGTGCTGGGCCACGAGGCCGACGTGCGTTCGGCCAGCTGGGTGGGCGACCGTCTCTACGTGGTGACCTTCGCCGGCGCACCGCGCGGCAAGATCGTCACGATAGGCGCCGATGGCAAGGCCGTAAATGTTCTCGCCGAAGGCGAAGGCGCCATCCAGCATGTGACGCCGCTCGGCGATGGTTTCCTCGTCGTGCGCAGTGCCGGTCCCGATTGGTGGGCAGACCAGTACGACGCGAAAGCGGGCTTCGTGCGCCGCGTGCCGCTTCCGGCGACAGGCGTGGCCATCGGCGGCGTGGCATCGGAAAAGGGCCAGGACAAGGCGTTGATTTCGTATGCGGGATGGACCACGCCCACGCATTGGGCCGAGTACGACGGCACCAGCGGTTCGCTGAAGACCATCTTCGAAGTAAAGCCGGCCGCCGACTATTCGAAGGTTCGCGTCACCCGCGTGGAAGGCACCTCGAAGGACGGCAGCAAGATCCCGGTCACCGTGATCGCGATGGACGGCATTACGCCCAACGGCAAGCGCCCCACGATCCTCTATAGCTATGGCGGCTTCGGGATTCCGGTCACCCCGGGGTTCGTCGGCCCGAACCTGGCGTGGCTGGAGCGTGGTGGCGTGCTGGCGTACGCCAACATCCGCGGCGGCAACGAGTTCGGCGAGGCCTGGCACGAGCAGGGCCAGAAGCAGCGCAAGCAGAACGTGTTCGACGACTTCTACGCGGCCTCGCAGGCGCTGATCGACACTAAGTGGACCGACACGGGCCACCTGGGCATCCTCGGCGGCAGTAACGGTGGCCTGTTGATGGGTGCGGCGCTGACCCAGCATCCCGGGCAATACCGGGCGGTGGTGGGTGCCGTGGGTATTTACGACGTGCCGCGCCACGAAACCGCTTTCGCGAACGGGCCGTACAACGTGAGCGAGTACGGCTCGGTCAAGGACCCGGCGATCGCGAAGGCCATGCTGGCTTATTCGCCCGTACACAACGTGAAGAAGGGCACGAAGTACCCGGCCGTGTTGTTGACCACGGGTGCCAACGATCCGCGCGTGGCGCCCTGGCAGTCGCGCAAGTTCGCCGCCGCCCTGCAGGACGCCAGCACCTCCGGTCAGCCGGTGCTGCTGCTCACGCGCATGAATGCCGGCCACGGCATCGGCGCACCCTTCAGCCAGCGCGTGGGCAACCAGGCCCTGTCGATGACCTTCTTCGCGACCGAACTCGGATTGGGGGAATAACGCATGTCCCTGCCCACCGTCGAGCGCGAAACCCGTCCGTCGCCGGTCTGGTCGGTGATCTGGCTGCATGGCCTGGGCGCGGACGGCGACGACTTCGCGCCGATCGTGCCCGAGCTGGTCGACCCGGCGTGGCCGGGCATACGCTTCGTGTTCCCCCATGCGCCGATCCGGCCGGTGACGGTGAACAGCGGCATGCCCATGCGCGCGTGGTACGACATCAAGGGTCTCGCGATCGCCGACAAGCAGGACGTCGAAGGCATCCGCGCCTCGATCGCCGATGTGGAAGCCCTGATCGCGCGCGAGGTGGAGCGTGGCGTGCCCGCGTCGCGCATCGTGCTGGCCGGTTTCTCCCAGGGTGGCGCGATGGCGCTTTCGGCGGGCCTCCGTCATCGCGAGTCGCTGGCCGGCATCCTGGTGCTATCGGCCTATCTGCCCCTGCACGATACGATCGAGGCGGAACGCAGCGGTGCGAACCATGCCACGCCGATCTTCTGGGGACATGGCAGTGCCGATCCGATCGTGTCCATGGCCCTGGGCGAGCAATCGCGCCGGGCCCTGGAAACGCTCGGCCATCGCATCGACTGGCATAGCTACCCCGTGGGCCATCAGGTCAGCCTGGCGGAGATCGCGGACATTCGCGCCTGGCTCGCGGAGCGTTTCGCCGACGCGTGATCGGCCGCGCGCTGGCGCCGGGGAGCATCCGGCATACTCGCCGCATGCCAGCCGCCCCGTCCGCCCGCCCCGCCCATCCACGCCCGCCATCGGCGCCGCTGCCCGATTTCTGTAGCCTGCCGGTGTTGTTCGCGCTGTTGGTGGTGGGTGCGCTCACCGTCACCCTGATGTGGCTCGCGCCGGGTAACGACGGCGACCTGCGCGACTATTGCATCGCCGTGTTGTTCACCAGCTGGTTGTCGATGTTGCTGACGGTGGCGCTGTGCAAGTTGCGCCCCTGGATGCAGCGGTTGCCCTGGCTGTGGCCTTACGCCGCCGTATGGCTGCTGCTGGTGGTCACGGTCGGGCTCAGCGCCACCCTGCTCGGCTGGATCGACCACAACCTCGGCGCCGGCCTCAGTCCGGCGTCGCGATTCCGCTTCGTGCGCGACAGCGTGCTTGCCACCGGCCTCCTCGGCGCGGGGTTGCTGCGCTATTTCTATGTCGTGGCGCAATGGCAGGCACGCGTGGCGGCGGAGGCACAGGCACAGGTGGCCGCCTTGCAGGCGCGCATCCGGCCGCATTTCCTCTTCAACAGCATGAATGCCGTGGCCGCGTTGATCCGCGTCGACCCCGACGCCGCCGAACGCACGGTCGAAAACCTCGCCGAACTTTTCCGCGCCGCCCTGGGCAGCGACCCGTCGTCCCTGGGAACGCTGGGCGAGGAATGGGCGCTGGTGGATCGCTACCTGGAGATCGAGGCGCTGCGCCTGGGCGACCGGCTGCGCGTGGAGCGCGCCATCGACGTGCCGGACGACCTTCCGCTGCCACGCCTGCTATTGCAGCCGCTGGTGGAAAACGCGATCCGCCACGGCGTTCAGCCCAGCCGCGCGGGAGGCACGATCCGCCTCGGTGGCCGCCGCGTGCCGGGCGGCGTGGAGATCGTGGTCGACAATCCGCTGTCCGACGCGCCCGCCACCCCGGGTAACGGGCACGGCTTGCGCAGCGTCCGTGAACGCGTGCGCTTCCACTTCGGCGAACGCGCCACGGTGCGCGCCGAGACCGACGACAACCGTTTCGTCGTGACCCTGTTCCTGCCGGAGTCCGCGCATGCGCGTACTGATCGCCGATGACGAACCGCTGGCGCGGATGCGCCTGCGTACCTTGCTGGCCCGCCGCCAGGACGTCACCGTGGTGGCCGAGGTCGCCGATGGCGACGCCGTGCTGGAGGCTTGCACCCAGTTGAAGCCCGACCTCGTCCTGCTCGACATCGAAATGCCCGGGCTGACGGGCACGCTCGCGGCGAAGCGGCTCGCCACGTTACCGGCGCCGCCCCAGGTGATCTTCTGCACCGCCTACGAGCAACACGCGCTCAGCGCCTTCGACCTCGGCGCGACGGACTACCTCTTGAAGCCGGTCCGCGCCGAGCGGCTGGATGAGGCGATGGAGCGCGCCATGGCGCGACGCCAGCCGGTCCATGCCGAACGGGGGGCCTGGTTGCGTGCGAGGCATGGGGCGGACGAGGTGCGCGTGGCGCTCGACGAGGTGCTCTACCTGCTTGCGGACGAGAAGTACGTGGCCGTGCACCATCGTGGCGGCATGTGGCTGATCGACGAATCGCTGCGCCAGCTCGAGGCCGCGCATGGCGAGCGCCTGGTCCGCCTGCATCGCAATTGCCTGGTTCCGCGCGAGAGGCTGCTGGGGCTGAAAACACTGGCCGACGGTCGCGTGCTGGCCCGCCTGGCCGGCACCGAGATCGCACCCGAGGTGAGCCGGCGCAACCTGCCGGCGATCCGCCAGTTGCTCCGCACCCCGGGCGCCTGACGCCGGGACGTTCCGCCGCGCTGCGCTCGAGGGTGGTTTGCGGGACAATCGACATCTTTCACGATAGCCCCGTACGGACCGCCATGACCGCACCACTCCGCATCGCCACCCGCAAGAGTGCGCTGGCCCTCTGGCAAGCCGAACACGTGGCCGGCCTGTTGCGCCAGGCGCATCCCGGGTTGGTCGTCGAGCTGGTACCGCTCTCCACGCGCGGCGACGAGATCCTCGACCGCTCGCTTGCCACGATCGGCGGCAAGGGCCTGTTCCTGAAGGAACTGGAGGTGGCGATGCTGGAGGATCGCGCGGATATCGCCGTGCACTCGCTGAAAGACGTTCCCGCCGAACTGGAGCCGGGTTTCGCCCTTTCCGCCGTCCTGCCACGCGCCGACGCCGCCGATGCCTTCATCGCCAACGACTACGCGAACCTCGCCGAGCTACCCAACGGTGCCCGCGTCGGCACGTCGTCGTTGCGTCGCCAGGCCCAGTTGCGCGCATTGCGTCCCGACCTGCAATTGCTCGACCTGCGCGGCAACGTGAACACGCGGCTGGCCAAGCTCGATGACGGTCATTACGACGCGATCATCCTCGCCTGCGCGGGCGTGGAGCGGCTGGGCCTCGGCCAGCGCATCCGTACGCGGCTGGCCAGTCCCGGCTGGCTGCCGGCTCCAGGCCAGGGTGCGATCGCCGTGGAGTCCCGGGCGAACGACCGACGCGTGAGTGACTTGCTTGCGGCGCTGGAAGACGAGGAAACCCGCATCGCCGTGAACGCGGAGCGGGCGATGAACGAAAAGCTCGGCGGCAGTTGCGCGGTGGCCATCGGCGCGTGGTGCGTCGTCGCCGAATACGGGCTCACCCTGCACGGCATGGTCGGCAACGCCGCCACCGGCGAGTTGCTGCACGCGCAGGCGGACAGCCCGGACGACACGCCGGTGGAGCTGGGGCACGAGGTGGCTGCGATGCTGCTGGCGCTGGGTGCCGAGGAGTTCTTGAAGCCGCAGCGGTGAGGGGCTCAGGGTAAGAACATCGCCGACTTGTCGGCGATGCTTTCCCGAAGCCGGAACGTCAGAAGTTATAGACGAGGTTCGTCGTCATCAGCTTGTCCGTGCTGACCGTGCCCGGCTGCGTGTCGCTGTTGTAGCGGATCTGGTAGCCGACCTTGAGCGCCATCTTCTTCGTCATGCTGACCGAGACGCCGATGTCGTTCTGGTAGTACTGGTTCTTCGAACCCGCTTCCACCAGCAGCGTGTCTTCCAGCGCCGTATTGTCGGTGAGGCGGTACTTGCCGTTGATCAGGCCGCGGCCGACGACTTCGCTCTCGGCGCTCGGCGTGTAGGACTCGGAAAGGGCGTTGCCTTCGGCGTCGACAGCCGGCGTGCCGTCGGCGTTCAAGACCGCGCGGGTCGACTTCGCCGGCTGGTAGCGCTTGAAACCGGGACCGATTTCGAACGAGAGTTCGGCGCGCTCGTTCTTCAGCGCGATGTAACCGTAACCGACCGAGATGATGCCTTGCCACAGGTTGGCGCCGAAATCGTCGTGCTCATAACGGGCGGCGGTCACCACGTAGCTGCGCGGATCGAACTTGTAGCCGACCGAGGCGCCCGTGTCGTAACGGTTCGCGGTGGTGCTGAACTTGTCGACGGTGTTGCCGTCGCCGTCGGTGACGGAAACCTCGCCCTTCGAGCGCAATCCGTTGAGGAAGAAGTTGTTCTTCCAGACCTCGTTTTCCTGGCTGAGGCCGAGCTTCGCGTTGGCGTTCTCGGAGCGGGAGTTGCCACGGGACGAGGCGAAACCGAATTCGCCCGAACCCGTCCAGCCGCCATTCTGCGACGGGTCCTGGTTCGGATTGGCGTTGGCGTCCTGTGCCGATGCCGTGAACGGCAGCGCGGCGAGGACGAGCGTGGCGATAAGCAGTTTTTTCATCGTCTACCCGGATGTGGATTGGAAAGGTGTTCTTTGGCCGTCTGGATGGCCAGCGGCGCGCCCCCGCGCCATGATCTTGCCTAGCTTGAGACCAGCCGGGCGTATGCGCGGCCATAAAGCCGCTGTTCGAGACATTGACCGACAACGCAGCTTAACGCGGCCAGACCGGCGGCCCACGCCTGCGTCGCACCGGTCGGATGGGCGATCAACAGCAGGCAAGGCAATCCGATCGCGAGCGCCGCGACGCCAAAGCGCCAACCAAGCAGCGAAACCGCGCTGCGCCCGCCCGTGATGCTCGCGGTCTTGCCGCATTCCTCGGCCAGCTGGCGCAACGCGCGCCAACGCATGCCCTCCACCAGGCCCAAGGCGAGCGCCACCCCGAGCAGGGCCAGTCGCCAGGGATTGAGCGGATCGATCGGCGTCTCAACCTGCAGTGCGACGCAAAGCCAGAACCACAAGCCGCCGGCGAAGAGGGCGGAGATCGTCCGGCCGAGGGGAAGGGTATTGGCCATCGAGGCCACCGCGCCCCGCAGGCCGCGGGAATCGCCGCGTGCCGTATAGACCAGGGTGGCCAGGCTGCAGAGCATGAGCACCGCGCCGGCCAGCCGGGTCGCCCAGAAATCGTTGCCACCGCGCGCCAGGCCGCCCAGGGCCAGCATCGGCAGGAAAGTCGCCATAGCGATCATGCCTTCCGGGGTCGGCATCATCCGCTTCACCGGATTCCAGCCGTGCCATTCCGGCGCGAAGGGCAAGCGCAGGCAGGTCGCCAGGAGGCCGACGCCCACCAGCACCATCCCGATCGACAACGGGGCGAGCACGTCGCCGCGGCCATCCGGGTAGAGACCCAGGGCCAGGGCGGTGCCGAGCACCATCCACAGGCCATAGCCCGTGGCGCTGGCCGTCTGCACGACCACGATCGGTAGGGAGAACAGGCTGGAGAGTGCGCCATCGCCATCGGACCGCCCGTGGGCCAGCGCGATGGGG
Organism: Luteibacter sp. RCC_6_2; assembly: GCF_041360655.1. NCBI lineage: Bacteria > Pseudomonadati > Pseudomonadota > Gammaproteobacteria > Lysobacterales > Rhodanobacteraceae > Luteibacter > Luteibacter sp. RCC_6_2. Next base: position 180,234 of record NZ_JBFUPQ010000012.1, read on the forward strand.
GGCGCCTCGTTCGGTTCCGCCATGGTCGGGGGAGGCCTTCGGCGAATCGCAAAGACCACATTTTTGCGCCTATTGGTGCCGGGCGCAAACCCGGGACTCCCACGGGTACGGAAATCCTACGCCGCGCGCCGCAGTCATCCCTTGCGGAGCGCACCGCCCGCCGCCATGCTTGGCCTGCGTAGATACGGGCATCACGCCCGCGCGGACACACTTCCCGAAAGCTCCATCTGCCGGCGACACCCATGGACCGCTACGAGCGCATTCTCACCCTGCACCGGCTGCTTAAGTCGGCCCATTACCCGGTACCCCTGTCGCGGCTGATGGACGAGCTGGAATGCTCGCGCGCCACGCTCTATCGCGATGTGGCCTTCCTGCGCGACGCGCTGGGCGCGCCCGTGCAGAGCGTCGCCGGCGAGCAGGCCTCGTTCCGTTACGAAGCGGGTGAAGGTGACAGCTTCGAACTGCCCGGCCTGTGGCTGACCAGCGACGAACTGGCCGCCCTGATGGCGCTGAACGAGCTGATCGGCCGCTCCGACCCGGGTGTGCTGGCCGGGGCCCTGGCTCCTTTCAAGGCGCGCATCGAACGGCTGCTCTCCGACCATGGCAGCGGCAAGGCCCTGCCCGTCGACCGCATCCGGGTGATCTCCTGGGGCGCGCGCAAGATGGACCAGCAAGTGTTCCGCATGGTCGCCGGCGCCGTGCTCGAACGCCGCCAGCTGAGTTTCCGCTACCGCGCACGCACGACGAACTCCGATACGAAGCGCACCGTGTCGCCACAACGCCTGACCCACTACCGCGACAACTGGTACCTGGATGTCTGGGACCACGATCGCGAGGCGCTGCGCAGCTTCGCGGTGGACCGCATCGCCGAGCCGCAGGCGCTGGATGCGAAGGCGAAAGACGTGGAAGAGGCGGAACTCAACGACCTGCTCGCCTCCAGCTACGGCATCTTCGCCGGCAAGCCGAAAGCCTGGGCCACCATTCGTTTCTCGTCGCACGCCGCACGTTGGGTGGCCGACGAGCACTGGCATTCCCAACAGAAGGGCGAATGGCTGCCCGATGGCCGCTACGAACTGAAGGTGCCGTACTCGAACTCGCGCGAGTTGCTGATGGACGTACTCAAATACGGTCCGGATGCCGAGATCGTCTCGCCGCTGCCCTTGCGCGAGGAAATGAAGATCCTGCTGCAACTGGCCCTTTCCGGGTACCAGGGCAACGGCAACCGTCACTAAGCAGGTTCCATGAGCGACCTCGACATCGCCGATCCCGGCGCCTTGCCCGCCACCACCGGCGAGCCGCGCAAACCCCGCGTCGCCCTGGCACTGGGCGCGGGTGCGGCCAAGGGCCTTGCCCACATCGGCGCCATCGAGGAACTGGAGGAGCGCGGCTTCGAGATCGTCGCCGTCGCCGGCACCTCGATGGGCGCCCTCATCGGCGGCATCTACGCCATGGGCAAGCTCGACATCTACCGAGACTGGGTTTCCACGCTGGCCCGCTTCGATGTCCTGCGCCTGGTGGACTGGAGCTTCTCCGGTGGTGGATTCATCAAGGGCGACCGGATCATGGCGGCCCTGCGCGAGTTGATCGGCGAGGTGAACATCGAGGACTTGCCGATCACGTACACGGCGGTGGCCACCGACATCGACCGGGAACGCGAGGTATGGCTCACCCGTGGACCGCTGTTCGATGCGATCCGCGCCTCGATCGCGATTCCCACGCTGTTCCGCCCGTACACACATGAGGGCCGGCGCCTGGTCGACGGGGCCCTGCTCAATCCGCTGCCCGTGCTGCCCTTGATGCGCGAGGACGCGGATTACGTCGTGGCCGTGAGCGTGGACGGCGCGGCCGAGATGCAGCAACCACCCGAACGCGACGTCGCCGCCGTGGCGGACAAGGGCTATACCGCCCGCCTGGGCCGCTTGATCGGGCGCGTGCTGCCGCAAGGCGAAACCAAGGTCAGGGACCCGGGCGCGTTCGACCTGATGACGCAGTCCATGGACCTCATGCAGGCCAATCTTTCGCGGCTGCGCCTGGCCGCCTATCCGCCCGACCTGCTGATCGAGATCCCGCGCAACGTGTCCACCGTGTACGAGTTCTATCGCGCGCGCGAGCTGATCGAGCTGGGGCGCGAGCGGACCGCTCGCGCGCTGGACCATTGGACGCCGCGAACAGCCTTCCGCTAGTTAGTTGTGGGAGCCGCTTCAGCGGCGATGGGTGCTTGCCGTGATCTGGCCCGCTGCCGCGGGATCGCCGACAAGGTCGGCTTGTGTCTTTCCGAAGGGCTAGGCTTGGAGGTGAGAGCGGAGTGCGGCAAGCCGATGGACGGCAGTGCCGCGA